>CALDHQ010000653.1 GCA_937894055.1 uncultured Polymorphobacter sp. | reverse complement strand
TCGGCGCCCGATCCGCTGCTCGTCACCAACCTGTTCGGGCTGCTGCCGTTCCACCCGCCGGGGTTCCTGGCGCTTGGCGTGCTGCCGGTGCTGCTCGGCATCACCATGTGGGTCCAGCAGAAGCTCAACCCGGCGCCGATGGACGAAGTCCAGAAGCAGGTGTTCGCGTTCATGCCGTGGATTTTCATGTTCATCATGGCGCCGTTCGCCGCCGGTCTGCAGCTCTACTGGGTGACCAACAACCTCGTTTCGATCCTGCAGCAGTGGCTGATGATGAAGAAATACCCGATGCCGGCTTCGCCGATCGTCGAGGCAACGCCAACGGCAGTCAGTACCAAGCGCAAGTGACCGATATCGACCTCCCGTCCGACCCTCCCGAAGACCCGCGCGCGCTGGCGCGGCGGCTGGAGGACGCGCGCCGGGTGTTTGCCGGGCCGCTCGACTTCCTGCTGTCGGCGCCGAAGCTCGAGTTCCTACCCGAGCCCAGGGTCCCCGAAATCGCTTTCGCCGGGCGCTCGAACGTCGGCAAATCGTCGCTGCTCAATGCACTGACCGGCCGGCAGGGCCTCGCACGCACGTCGAACACGCCGGGCCGCACGCAGGAGCTCAACGTTTTCAACGTCGGCGAGCCGCTGTCCTTCCGGCTGATCGACATGCCCGGCTACGGCTATGCCGAAGCGCCCAAGGACATCGTCCGCGCCTGGCAGAACCTGGTGTTCGACTTTCTGCGCGGCCGCGCGGTGTTGAAGCGCGTGCTGCTGCTGATCGATGCGCGCCACGGGCTGAAGCCCGTCGACCTCGACATCCTCAAGCTGCTCGACAAGGCGGCGGTCAGCTACCAGATCGTGCTGACCAAAGGCGACAAGATCAAGCCGACCGAACTCGAAGCCACCCGCCTCAAGGTCGAAGCCCAAGCCCGCACCCACCCGGCAGCGTTCCCGACCGTGCTCGCCACCAGCAGCGAAAAGGGTGATGGGATTCCCGAACTGCGCGCAGCGGTTATGGCGGCGGTGACCGCCTGATGGCTACGGGCTGGCGTGACAGCCGGCAGGCAGTTCGAGCCAGACACAGCGATTGCTGCTTGATGCCGACATCGTTGGCGACGGTGGATCGCTGAACCCGCCTGCCGCGATACCGGTCATGCCTGGGAAGATATCCGCCTTCCAGAACAGTGTCGTCCCGCAGCGCGCGCAAAACGACCGTGCCGCCGGCGGTGTTACCGGCACCTGATAGACCAGCGCCGCGCCCGTGGCCTCTACGACATCGTCATCGCGCACATAGACCTGCCAGCCAAATGCACTGCCGGTGCGGCGCTTGCAGCTGTCGCAGTGGCAAATCGCGCTCATCAATGGTGTTCCGGCAATCGTGATCGTCAAGTCGCCGCAGCAGCAACGGGCGGTTTGGGTCATGGCGCAGCCTCCTCGTGGCGCGAACATAAACGCGCCAGCGGCGGCGTGGCAATTCTGTCGTTGACGGGGGGAAGAGCCTCCGGCGGGCAGGGGTGCCCCCCCGGCCTGCGCCGGGGCAGGCTCTGCACCCGATTATTTACAGGCGGTGATCAGCGGCTTGAGGTGTTGCGCGGCGCCGGTGCCCGGGACGGGCGGATTGTTGTTCACCGATACCGGCTGGCCGCGCAGCAACGCCCGGATGAACGGGTGGTCGGCCGCCACAGGCGCGACGAGTTGCGGCATGTCACCCTCGAAGACGACCGCCGGCACACGGTAGCTTTTGCCATTGGCCTTGAGGACGACCGGCACTGTGGCACCGGACGCGGCAGCGACGTCCGACCAGACGATGACGTCAAGCCTGCCGCCGGTGGTGCAGTCGATCCGCAAATCGCGCGAGTCAGTTTCGGCAATACCGTGGATGATGCTCTCGCCGGGGATATAGGTCACCCACGCGAACGGCGCGGGCTGCGCTGCGGTCATCATCAAGAGCATCGCGAAAAGCATCGCCCGACATTGGCAGCACCGGTCTCCGGCTGCAACAGCCCAGGATTCGTATGGGCGTCAGCTGAGGATGCGCGTCCGTCGTGTCCGCCGCAGCGCGCTACCGGTGATGCCGAAGCCCGCGACCAGCATCAGCCATGTCGCCGGTTCAGGAACACCGGGCGACGGCGGGATCACCGCGTCCGGGGTCAGCAGGTACCGGACATAGTTTCCCGTCGCGTCCGACGCGATGAACAAGATCTGGCCCGCGTCGTTGATGCCAGCGGTACCCTGCACCAACCACCCGCTAAACTCCGCGCCTAGAACAATCTCCTCGAGACCGCCGCCCGCTGTCCACTGGACAAGGTGCGACGACACGATCTGGTTATTGGCATCGACTGCGGCAGAGTAACCGATTGCGACGCCGTGATTATTGATACCGGATAGCCCGCTGATCGAATCGCCCGCGAGCACCCCGACATCAATCAACTGGTTTGCGGGGTTCCAGACGATCCC
>CALDHQ010000652.1 GCA_937894055.1 uncultured Polymorphobacter sp. | reverse complement strand
TGGAAGTTGTTATAATTTTCGGGCCCACGCGCGGTAAACAACCCGAGTTCAAAGCTGCCGGCGCCGGTGCCATAGGTCGAATCGATGATATTGGTCGCAGCGATGGCGGGAGATGCAAGCCCTGCCAGCGCAACTGAAATTGCCCAAACAAAACGATTCGATCGCGCCATGTGAATATGCCCCCACAAAAAAGTTAACGCATCGGGCATAACTACATCCGGAATGCATGGCAACGCGCAATGCAGTGCCGAACTCCCGCGCCGGCGCCTATTCAGCACCTGTGCCCGCCCGCAACCCAGAATTAGCTTGGAAGTCCCCCGCCAAACAATCGGGTGCAGGCCTCAGGCCTGCCCGCCGGAGGCCCTTCAATCTCAGCCCGCCGCAGGCGTCCTAGGCAATCGTCCCATGGCAATGCTTGAACTTCTTCCCCGACCCGCACGGGCATTCGGCGTTGCGCGACGTCGTGCGCACCCAGTCGGCCACCGTTTCGGCGTCATAGTCGTCGGCGATGGCCAGTGCGGCGGCTTGCGCCATCGCGAGGTTGCCCGCCGGGAGTGAGCCGAACGCGTCGTTCTGGCCGGTGAACGGGTCGATGTGGGTGGTGATGAAGTCGGGCAGCGGCTGGTCGTCGTAGGCTGGCGGCGTCATCTGGAACTGCGCGTTCGACATCATCCGCGTCACGTCCTGGCGGACCTGGACGAGCATGCGTTCGAACAGCCCGAAGGCTTCGCGCTTGTATTCGTTGATCGGGGTTTTTTGCGCATAGGCGCGCAGGTGGATGACCTGGCGCAGCGCGTCGAGCGTCGACAGATGCTCTTTCCAGTGGTGGTCGAGCGCCTGCAGCAGGAAGTTCTTTTCGATCTGGATCCAGGTTTCGGGCGGCAGCGCGGCGGCCTTGGCGGCGACGGCGGCATCTGCCTGTTCGATCAGCCGTTCGACGACGGTTTCGGCGTCCATCTGGGATTCCTTGACCCAGTCGGCCACCGGCACATCGAGCGCCAGCGTGTTGGCGCAAGCGGCGGTCAGCCCTTCGACATCCCATTGTTCGGGATAGACGTTGGCCGGGCAATGCGTGCCGACCAGCGTGTTGATGGTTTCGTGGCGCATATCGACGACGACATCGCCGACGGTTTCCGAATCCATGATGTCGGCGCGCTGTTCATAGATGACCTTGCGCTGGTCGTTCATCACGTCGTCGTACTGCAGCAGCTGCTTGCGGACGTCGTAGTTGCGGGCTTCGACCTTTTTCTGCGCGGTTTCGATGGCCTTTGAAATCCACGGGTGGACGATGGCTTCGCCCTCGGCGAGGCCGTTGTTCATCATCCGCGTCAGCATGCCCTGCTGGCCGAAGATGCGCAGCAGATCGTCATCGAGGCTGAGGTAGAAGCGGCTGAGCCCCGGATCGCCCTGACGGCCCGAGCGGCCGCGCAGCTGGTTGTCGATGCGGCGGCTTTCGTGGCGTTCGGTGCCGAGCACGTAGAGCCCGCCAACCGCGCGCACGGCTTCGCGTTCGGCCTGCACTTCGGCCTTGATGCGTTCGATGGCTGCTTCGCGTTCGGCGCCTTCGACGCCTTCGAGTTCGCGGACGATACGCGCTTCGAAATTGCCGCCGAGCTGGATGTCGGTACCGCGGCCGGCCATGTTGGTGGCGATGGTGACGGCACCGAGGCGCCCGGCCTGTTCGACGATATGCGCTTCCTGTTCGTGGAAGCGCGCGTTGAGCACGGTGTGCGGGACCTTTTCCTTCTTGAGGAACTCGCTGAGCAGCTCGGACTTTTCGATCGACACGGTGCCCACCAGGATCGGCTGGCCGCGCGCCGCCGATTCGCGGATGGTCTTGACGATGGCGCCGAACTTTTCATCGGCGTTCTTGTAGAATTCGTCGTCGACGTCCTTGCGCAGCGCCGGGACGTTGGTCGGGATGGTGACGACGTTCAATTTGTAGATGTCGTAGAACTCGGCCGCTTCGGTCGATGCGGTGCCGGTCATGCCGCCGAGCTTGGGGTACATGCGGAAATAATTCTGGAAGGTGATCGACGCCAGCGTCTGGTTCTCGGGCTGGATCTGGACGCCTTCCTTGGCCTCGACCGCCTGGTGCAGGCCGTCCGACCAGCGGCGACCGTCCATCATGCGGCCGGTGAATTCATCGATGATGACGATCTTGCCGTCGCGTTCGATATAGTCGGTGTCGCGGCGGAAGATGACGTTGGCGCGCAGCGCCTGGTTGAGGTGGTGGACGACCTGGGTGTTTTCGTAGTCGTAGAGATTCTCGCCTTCGAGCATCCCGGCAGCTTCGAACGCGCGCTCGGCCTTTTCGGTGCCGCTTTCGGTCAGGATGACCGACTTGGCCTTCTCGTCGATTTCATAGTCATCGGCGACGAAGTGCTTCACCACCGCATCGACCTGCATGTACAGCTCGGACTTGTCCTCGGTCGGGCCGGAAATGATCAGCGGCGTGCGGGCTTCGTCGATCAGGATCGAATCGACTTCATCGACGATGGCGAAGCTGAACGGGCGTTGCACCATCTGCTCGCGCGCATATTTCATGTTGTCGCGCAGATAGTCGAAGCCGAATTCGTTGTTGGTGCCGTAGGTGATGTCGCAGGCGTAGGACGCGCGGCGCTGCGCATCGTCGAGGCCGTGGACGATCTTGCCGACCGACATGCCGAGGAAGCGGTAGACCTGACCCATCCAGTCCGCGTCGCGGCTGGCGAGGTAGTCGTTGACGGTGATGACGTGGACGCCCCGGCCTTCCAGGGCGTTCAGATAGACGGGCGCCGTTGCGACAAGCGTCTTGCCCTCGCCGGTGCGCATCTCGGAAATCCCGCCCTTGTGCAGGACCATGCCGCCGATCAGCTGGACGTCGAAATGACGCAGGCCGAGGGTGCGTTTTGACGCCTCACGGACGGTCGCGAACGCCTCGGGGAGGATATCGTCCAGCTTGGCGCCGTTGGCGACCTGCTGGCGGAAGTCACGGGTGCGTTGCTTGAGGGCGTCATCCGACAGCGCCTCGGTCACCGGCTCGAGCGCGTTGATGCGCTGAACGATGGCCTTGTAGGGGCGAATTTTGCGTTCGTTGACGGAGCCAAAGAGTTTAGTGGCGATACCGAGCATTCAGATATTCCGCTGCCAGCCTTGCCGCGATGGTCGCGGGCCCCTAGGTATATAGTGTATCCGGGGGAGTTTTCCGGCCTCGGCTACGCCAGCGCGATGCCCCGGAAATTCCACGGAAAACGACCGGGGAAACGCCCTCGACTTGCGCATTGGCGACACGTAAGGACCAGCTTACCCAGTGTCAATCTTGGCACTGGTAGCCCTGACCGCCTGAAGACAGCTTTAACAGCTTGAGGAGCCCGGGGATGGCTTTTGGGACACGCCTTTGCGGCGCCGCAGCCGCCGCCCTGCTTGCCTGCCTCGCCCTGACGGGGTGCGGCGAGGAGCAGGCGCCTGCCGAAAGGGAAGCCGCCAGCGCCGATCCGTCCGCCGAGGCGGCAACGGTTAACGGCCAGATCATCTACGTCTCGGACGTGGAAATGGAGGCCCGGATGAAGGGCCTTGTCCGGGAAGGCGAGACGCTGGAACCGGAAAGCGCCGAGTTCAACGAGGTGCTGGACCAGCTTATCGAGATCAAGCTGCTGGCCATGGAGGCGATCAGCCGGGGGCTGGATGAGGAGCCGGAAGCGCGCCACCGCCTGCTGACCGCCCGCGACAACATCCTGGGCAATATCCTGCTGGAGCATGTCGCCGACGAGAAGGTCGACGAGGCGGCGATCCGCAAGATGTACGAGGCGCAGGTCCAGCTGCTTGTGCTGGATGACGAGGCGCATGTCCGCCACATCCTCGCGCCGACGAAAGAGGCGATCGACAAGGTGGTCGCCGAGCTGAAGGCCGGGGCGGAGTTCTCCGTGCTGGCGTCCAAGCGCTCGACCGACCAGGCGACGCGGATGGATGGCGGCGACCTTGGTTACATGACCGCGGACGATGCGACGCCCGAATTCGCCAAGGTGATCCGCGAAACGCCGAGCGGCGGGATATCCCGGCCGTTCGAGGATCAGATGGGCTGGCACGTCGTGAAGATCGACGAAGTGCGGAAAGAACAGCCGCCGTCGATCGAAGAGCTGCGCGGGCCGATCGTGCAGTTCCTGCGGCGGACGCAGCTTGAGGAAATCCTCAAGCAGCTGCGCAGCGAGGCGGAGATCAGCAAGAAGACCAGCCCGCGCAATTCGCGTCTCGATACGCCGGACGAGCCGCGCGCGGCGCCCGCGCCGACACCGGCCCCTGCGGTGGTGGCCCCCCAGCCCGAGGCTGCGCCGCCAGCCGTGGTCACGCCGCCTCCGGCTGCATCATCCGCGCCGGCAACACCGCCTGCCGCCACGCCGGCGCCAAAGTCTGTGACGCCAGCGCCCGCAACCACGCCACCTTCGCAGTAGAGAAAGTCTCCGCGCCTTGGCCAGCAATATGGACCTGCCCGTATCCCCGCTCGCGCCCGAGCGTTTTCCGGTTCTGCCGAAGGTGGGCGGCATCGAGCTGACCACGCATTCGCTGGGGCTCTACAAGGGCAAGGTGCGCGACGACCTGCTGGTGGTGCATTTCCCCGAAGGCGCATCTGTGGGCGGCATTTTCACCAACTCGTCGACGCGGTCGGATGATGTGGACTGGTGCCGCGAAGCGCTGAAGGCGGGCGGGGGCAGGGCGCGGGTCCTGGTCGTGAACACCGGCAATTCCAACGCTTTCACCGGCGCTGCCGGCATCGCCAAGAACCGCGCGACGGTGGCCTCCGCGATAGCGGCGAGCGCGAAGTCGGTCCGGGACCACGCCAGGACCGCAGCCGCGGCGACGGCGCGCCACTCAACACCATGATCGACTTCCAGGAAGGCGGCAAACTCGCTCAAGCTCTCACGGCAGCACCGGAGAGCAAGTACCTGGTGGCGGGTTCAGGGGGCTACGGCTTCGTCGCCAGCGTTGCCGATGCGCTTCTGGATCTCCTGGGAGCCGATGTGATAGAGGTGAAATAGCGGTGACTGGCGGATGAGTTTTACTTTGCTGCCGCTGACTTTGCCACCGAGCGTCCTTACACTGTTTTCATCGGCATGATCGAGTGCGGTGATGTCGGTGGAGATGTTTTCCCACAGCTCCAGGAAGACTTTGGAGGCTTTGCTGATCTTGTTCAGATAGATCAGTTTGCCAATGGTGATGAACCAGCCGACGACGGCGAGGATGGCGGCAGCGATGGCGCGCCTCATGACTCCACCGCCGCACACATCACCAGATCGGCGTTGGCGTCGAACCCGGTGGGGAGGACGGACTTCAATTTGGCGAAAAGCGCGGGCGGCAGGTCGATATCGTGGGTCTGGCCGGTCGCTTCGTCGTGAAAATGGGCGTGAGGGCGGAGATTCGGGCAGTAGCGGGTGGGGCCGCGCTCGAAATTGACGGCGCGGACGAGGTCGCACTGCACAAGCGTTTCGAGGCAGTTGTAGACGGTGGCGAGGGAGATGCCGGGGAGCTCGGGCTTCACGCGGGCAAAGACTTCGTCGGCGGTGGGGTGGTCGCGCTTCTTGAGAAGCACGTCGTAAACAACCTCCCGCTGAGGGGTGGAGCGCAGGCCGCTGTCGGCGAGTTTTTGCGCGAGCCCCGCATCGTGGCGGGGAGTGGTGGCGGTGGTGGACATGGCTTTTGAGGAAGGGGCAACAAATTGGAATGATTCTAAGGTGCAAGCGATAATTAGAACTATTCCAAAGAAGAATCGGCGCGGTCCACCCACGATGGCGAGAGGCCAGGGTTGGAGAAACCGAGGCGTTCGGACGGAAGCCTGATCCGGCGCGAGGCGGCCGGCTGCTGGGCCGCCTGGGGCTGCTGCGCCTGCTTCTGCTGCGCCGTGCGGACGCCATCTTCATTGAGGAATTGCGCTCCACGATCGACCACAATTCGGGAAAAAGCTGGTACGACCTGACCAGCCAGGCCTTCACCGTCTTCCTGCCGGTCAAGAGCGTGGGCGTGATGGGCGACGGCCGCACCTACGACTACGTGGTGGCGCTGCGCGCCGTGCAGACCAGCGACTTCATGACCGCCGACTGGGCCGAGCTGCCGTACGCGCTGCTGAAGAAGGTCAGCAGCCGCATCATCAACGAGGTGCGCGGCATCAATCGCGTGAC
>CALDHQ010000651.1 GCA_937894055.1 uncultured Polymorphobacter sp. | reverse complement strand
CGGTGCGCTTGCTCAGGCGTTGACGGTCACCCGTGTCACGCGCCGCCGCAGCGCCGCGCCGACAAGGCCGAAGCCCGCCACCATCATTGCCCAGCTTGCGGGTTCGGGCACCGCACCGCCGCCGCCGCCCGGCGTCAGATCGCCCTGAAAGTAGAAGAACGACTGGACATAGTCGCGTTGCCTGCCGAACTGGTCGGAATCGACGGTGAAGACCTGGCGCAGCGAGTTGAAGCCAATTGGCCCGGCCGCCGTGGCGACCGGCGAATAATAGCTCCCGATGTGCACATATTGGTTGCCCTGCGTCACCGACTGGCTGACGATCGCCGGGCCGAACGCGCCCTGCATCGTCATCGTGCCGCTGGTCGTCACCGTTTCATAAGGCGCACGGCCGACGAAAAGCCCGGTCCACAGCGCATTGGCGTTGTCGATGGTGACCGACTGGCCGCCGGTGAAGTTGATCGTCAGATCGACCGTGTCGCCGACGCCGATCAGCAGCGTATTCGGCAACATCACGGTGTTGAAAAAATAGCGCGTCACGGTTGTCGGATCGAACGTCGACACGATGGTATGCGTTACCGCCTGCGCCGAACCCGCCACGCCCAAAAGTGCCAGCGCCGCAATTGCCTTAGGTTTCATGATATCTGCCCCCGTGATGAGTTTTAAAGATTAGGCAGTTTTTAGGGTTTGCCAAGACCCTTTTAGACCCACGTGTGTCGAGCCGGCCTAGGGCGTGACAAATCAATTCTATGCCGCACATCATTTGCGCCGGCGCGGCGCACATGCAAAACAGGCCCATGGCCAAACCGACACCTTCCGAACTGCCGCCCGCCTCCCCCTTCGCCTTCGCCAACTTCCGCGCGTTCTGGATCGCCAAGCTGGCCTCGACGCTGGGCAGCATGATGCTGGTCGTCGTGCTCGGCTGGCAGGTTTACGATCTGGCGCGCGAGACGATGGCACCGCGCGAGGCGGCGTTCCTGCTCGGCATGGTCGGACTGGCGCAGTTTCTGCCGCTGTTCGCGCTGACGCTGGTGGTCGGCCATGTCGCCGACCGCGTCGACCGGCGGTTTATCGCGCGTGCGGCGGTGGCGCTCGAACTCGGCTGTGCGGTGGCGCTGGGCCTGCTCGCCATGACCGGCGGCGTGACGATGGTGGCGTTGTTCACCGTCGCGGTGCTGCTCGGTGTCGGCCGCGCGTTTGCCAGCCCGTCGCTGTCGGCCTTGGCGCCCAACCTGGTGCCGCGCGCGGTGCTGCCGACCGCCATCGCCTGGAATTCGATCAGCTGGCAGGTCGGCGCCGTGGCCGGGCCGCCGCTGGGGGCGTTCCTCTATGCCGGCGCTGCCTACCTGCCGTATTTCACCGCCGCCGGGCTGTTCGCGCTGGCGTTCATCGGGCTGATGGCGATCGGTGAAGTGCCGCGGCCGCCACGTTCCGAACTCAGCCCATGGCGCTCGACGGTCGAGGGGCTGAGCTATGTCCAGCGCAACAAGATCGTCCTCGGCGCGATCAGCCTCGACCTGTTCGCGGTGCTGCTCGGTGGCGCCACCGCGCTGCTGCCGGTGTTCGCGCGCGATATCCTGCATGTCGGCGTCGAGGGCCTGGGGCCGTTGCGCGCCGCCCCCGCGGCCGGTGCGGCGCTGACCGCGCTGGTGCTGGCGTGGCGGCCGCTGGCAAACCGCGTCGGCATCAAGATGTTCGGCTGCGTCGCGCTGTTCGGCGTCGCCACCATCGTCTTCGGGCTGTCGACCAATCTCTATCTGTCGCTGGCGGCGCTCGCCGTTTTGGGGGCAGCCGACATGGTCAGCGTCTATGTGCGCTCGTCGCTGATCCAGCTGCACACCCCCGATGAAATGCGCGGCCGCGTGTCGGCGGTGTCGATGCTGTTCATCTCGGCATCGAACGAGCTCGGCGAGTTCGAAAGCGGGCTGACCGCGGCATGGCTCGGCCCTGTCGAGGCTGTCGTGCTGGGCGGCATCGGTGCTATCATCGTCACCGGCCTATGGGCGTGGTGGTTCCCCGAACTGCGCCGCGCCGATCGTTTCGTGCCGCGCGAAAGCGGCTGACACACAGGCCGCATACGCCTAATCTGCAATCGCAAAGTTTGAGGACGCAGCCATGAAAGCCGACAGCATCATCGCCACCATTGGCAACACCCCGCACATCCGCGTCAGCCGTCTGTTCCCGAACGCCGAAGTCTGGATCAAGGCCGAACGCGCCAACCCCGGCGG
>CALDHQ010000650.1 GCA_937894055.1 uncultured Polymorphobacter sp. | reverse complement strand
GTTGCCATCGACTCGATCTCGCGCGAACAATGCCGGGCCTTCGTTCAAATGTTGCGAGAAGTTCCGCGTCACGCCGACCGCAAATTTCCCGGCATGACCATTCTCCAAGCTGTCGCAGCCGCAAAAACGCGGCCGGGGATGGTCATGATCAATGTCGCCAATACCAATGCCTACCTCAACAAATTTTCGGGAATGCTGAACTGGGCAGTCGAGGAGGGATATTTGACGAAGAGCCCGGCGAAGGGTCTTCGCCTTCCGGACCCCGTAAAGCGGCGAGACAAACGGCGCCCATTCTCGGCCGATCAGCTGAGCCGTATCTTCAGTTCACCGTTGTACACCGGCTGCGTTGACGACGTTTATGGCTACGCGAAGGTCGGCTGCGCGCGGCCACGACGCGCGCGGTTCTGGATACCGTTGATCGCTTTGTTCACAGGGCTGCGCATGAACGAGATTTGCCAACTTGATGTCGATGATGTTCGAGAACTCGACGGCGTGCCTTGCATCATTGTGATCGAGGGTTTGGAAAGCGACGGTTCTGAAAAGCGAGTAAAAACCACTGCCAGTGAGAGAGCGGTTCCTGTCCACCACGAACTGGTTCGCATCGGGCTTCTGGATTTCGCTGCCGAGCAAAAACGGGCTGGACAGAGAAAGCTGTTCCATGAGCTATCGACGGGGCCACATGGATATCGCAGCACAAACTTTTCGAAATGGTTTTCGCGCTTTTTGGAGCGGATCGGTGCTCAAGCGCCGCTTACCTGTTTCCATAGTTTCCGGCACTGCTTTAGGGATGCGCTACGGGAAAGTCGCGCTGACCGCGAAATCTCCCTTGCCCTCGGCGGTTGGACATCCGGTTCGATCGGTTCGGGTATCGACGGAATCTACGGCGACGGGTTCCGTGCGTCCGTATTAGCCGAAGCGATCAACCGCATAAAGTATCCGAGTCTCGATCTCGACCATCTGATTTTGGATGAAAATTCCCGGACGAGGCATAAGATAAAGCTATCGTAGCCTACGAAGTGTTGTTTTGTCATAGGTTTTATGGTTGGCAAAAGGGCCTGAATCGACAGAGATTTGTTCGTATCTTGTCACGTTGACCGAGCGCGTTAAGAATTCCCCCGCGTTCAGCTCAACTTCAGCAAGGGCGGGATTAGCACCAGCGTTGGGTTCGCCGGTGCAACCGTGAACTTCGATCGACGTGGTCTTCGTGGCACGGTAGGACTATCGGCTTCAGAAATGTACTTTGCGGACAACTGTCGTAGTCCGAAAATGCCCTGCGATCGCTTTAACAATAGAAATTTCAAAATTGGCGATAGATTTTTCGGCTCGCGCCCAGTAAAAACTCAATTTGTTCGATAGCGTTATCCCAAAATTTTTTAATCATGGTGAGGGCGGCATGCATATCAAAAAGGTGATCACCAATATAGCCATAGGGCTCTGCATCTCAGTTGGTTATTCCGGAGCAGCGAGTGCCAATCAAAGCACGCCGATTTCGCTTCAAGATGTGGTGATATATGACGGACTAAACGATGGATATGGCTACACATGGGCCACAGGACTTGGAGGTTATTTCCCTTTTTTGTCTATTGGAACAGCAATCGGACCATTGATCAACGCTGGTGATGGCTCGATAAATTCGTCGTTAGACGTTGGACTTAATACGTTTTATGTATTTGGTGATTGGGACCCGATCGCTCCTCCTGACACACTCACAATCAATCTGTTTTTTCACCCTGCAATTGGTGGGTTCTGGTCGACAGATCAAGATATTTCGGCATCGACCGAAAACAACACGAATGCTCCGTTTACGTCGAATTTGATCGTACAGCCCTATCCCAACGCTTTTCATTTTCTGTCGGGCAATTACGAAGTTTCTCTAGTCGACTTCAATCTTTCAATTGTGGATGGGACTGGAATTGATCGCGTTTCTTCATTCAATGGCCTCCCTAACGGCCGAAGAGATGCTGTAGGTCTATTCACGCTTAACGTTGTGGATATTTCGGCTGTACCAGAACCGTTGACGTGGATGTATATGTTGGTGGGCATGGCGGGAATTGGCGTAACGGCACGTGCGCGTCGTCTAGGTTCAACTCGCGCTGCAATTTAAATCGGTGCTCGCCTATTTGACACGGTGGCTCATCATAATAAGTGATCACTGAGGAACATCTCGTTCATTCGGATGCGATCCTTTCCGATGCCGGAGAGTCGCGGGTTGAATTCGACGGTGACGCCGCAACAAAGTGAAATCGTCTGGCCGCGATCTGGGGGCTATCGGTCCTGAGGGATCGCCATATTTCCGACCGTCCGATTACCGTTTGGAGAACGTGGGGAACGCGTCGGCGAATGTGAAAGACATTTCCTTGGAGGCACAAGCCGCGAGGTAATTTGTGTAGTAGCTTTGTGTAGTAGCCGCCGCGCTGATTCAACGAACGTTTTCCGACACTTGACGCCGATTCGGTTCGCGCATTGTGTAGTAGAATTGTGGGGTAAACGTAGGGGGGCCCCTTGCGGGGACGTTTTTTCGACGGTTTTTCAACGGTTTGTTGAATGCTGGAGCGGGCGAAGGGATTCGAACCCTCGACCCCGACCTTGGCAAGGTCGTGCTCTACCCCTGAGCTACGCCCGCTCGGCGGAACGTCCAGCAGTGCTGTCCGTTCGGGAGGCCGGGCTATAAGCAGCCGTTGCGCCGGGTGCAAGCGCAAAAACTCGCAATCATCGCAATTCTGCGTGAAAATCCGGGTATCGGCATTCACCCCGCAGCGATATCGTCCATTCAAGCGACTTGGCAAAGCGGGGGGTTCGGCCCCATATGCGCGTCTCGACTTTCCCCAGACCGGAGCCCGTCATGGCCAGCCTCGCCACCAGCCAGTCCGAACGCGCCAGCATCGCGGCGTTCAAGACCGATGTCATCGACGCGTCGATGAACGCGCTGATTCTGGTCGATTTCTGGGCCGAATGGTGCGGGCCGTGCAAGACGCTGACGCCGCTGCTCGAACGCGTCGTCGCGACCTATGCGCCGCGCGTCCAGCTGGTGAAGATCGACGTCGACAAGAACCAGACGCTCGCCAGCCAGTTCCGCATCGAATCGATTCCCACCGTCTATGCGTTCCTGAAGGGCCAGCCGGTCGACGGCTTTGCCGGGGCGCTCGGCGAACGCGAGCTCAAGACCTTCATCGACCGGCTGCTCGCTGCGGTGCCGGCGGCGCCTGCCGAAGCCGATGCCGCAGCCCAAATCGAGGCACTGGCGCAGGCCGCCGCCGACGCGCTGGCCGAAGGCGCGGCACCGCAGGCCGAGCAGATGTTTGCCGCGCTCGCCGCCGAAGTTCCCGACCGTGTCGAATTCGCTGCCGGACTGGCACGCGCCCGCGTCGCGCTCGGTGACCTCGACGGCGCCCGCGCCGCACTCGCGGCGCTGCCCGCCGATGCCAAGCATGCGACACTGGCGCAGGCGCGCGCTGCGCTGGCGCTCGCCGAGCAGGCGACCCCGGTCGCCGACCTCGCCGGACTGGCTGCAAAGGTCGCCGCCAATCCCGATGACCATGCGCTGCGCATCGAACTTGCCGGCGGGCTGATGGCGCGCGGCGACCGTGACGGCGCTGCCGAAGCGCTGCTCGAAAGCATCCGCCGCGACGCGACCTGGAACGACGGTGCGGCCCGCGCGCGGCTGCTGACGCTTTTCGAAGCCGTCGGCCTGACCGATCCCTGGGTTGTGGCGACGCGCCGCAAGCTTTCAACGCTGTTGTTTGCATGACCGATATCGACGCGCTGCCCGAAGTCATCCCGGTCTTCCCGCTCGCCGGTGCGGTGCTGCTGCCGCGCGGGGTGATGCCGCTCAACATTTTCGAGCCGCGCTACCTCAAGATGGTGCGTGATGCCGTCGCTGGCACCAAGCTCATCGGCATGGTGCAGCCGCGCGTTACCAAGACGCGCAGCACGCAACCGCCGGCGCTGTTCGACATCGGCTGCGTCGGCCGCATCACCGAATGCGAGGAAACCGACGACGGCCGGTTGCTGATCGAACTGACCGGCCTGCGCCGCTTCAAGGTGGCGCGCGAGATCGACGTGGTGACGCCGTACCGGCAGATTGTGGCTGATTATGACGGCTTCGATGCTGACGTGGCCGAGCCGGTGGCAGTCAACGCCGCCGCGCGTGCGGCGCTCGAGGAAACGCTGCGGACTTATCTCGATGCCAATGGGCTCAGCGCCGATTGGGAAGCCGTCACCGGCGCCGATGACGAATCGCTGGTCACCACGCTCGCGGCGGTTTGCCCGTTCGAGCCGGTGGAAAAGCAGGCGCTGCTCGAAGCCCCCGACCTGCCGTCGCGCGCCGCGACGCTGACGGCGCTGATGACGTTTGCGCAAGGCTTCGGTGGTGCAGGCCGCGACAACAACGGGCCAGTGGTGCAATGAGCGATAACGCGCCCGAGCTCGACCCGCGGCTGGTCGAAATCCTCGTCTGCCCGCTGACCCGCACGCCGCTGCGCTACGACCGCCTTGCGCAAGAACTGGTTTCGGACAGCGCCAAACTCGCCTATCCTGTGCGCGACGGCATTCCGATCATGTTGATTAGCGAGGCCCGCGAAATCGTCGATTGAGCGTGCGACCAAGGGGGAAATGATGAGCGAGACCGGCAAGCCCGAAACCCGCAAGGAAAAGTTCAGCCACGAGATGAACGCCCTGTTCTGGGCGTTCCTCTACCTGTTCCTCCTGTTCGGCATGCTGCGGCTGTACGGCAATATCCTGCTTGCCAAGAACGGCGACATGGAAATCCGATTCGGCCTCGCCGCGCTCAATGCACTGATTTTCGCCAAGGTCATCCTGATCGGCAACTGGATGCACATCGGCCAGAAGTCGGACAATCGCCCGCTGCTCGTCTCGGTGATTGCCAAGTCGGTGGCGTTTTCGGGGTTCTTCATCGCCTTCCACTTTTTCGAAGAGGCGGTGGTCGGCCTGTTCCACCACAAGCCGTTGGCCGAGATCATCCGCGTCGACATCGCGCATCTCCAGGCCGCGATGGTCGCCAGCGTCATTTTCGGCGTGGCGATGATTCCCTATTTCGCGATGCGCGAGGTCACCCGTTCAATCGGCTGGGACCGGTTGAAGGTGCTACTGTTTGAACATGACGGCGTTGCCCGGGTGTTCGGGCCAAAGCCGGACTGAATAGAGCCTTAGACCAGTTCGCCGTGGAGAAGCGCCGGCAAATCGCCGGTTTCGCCGCGTGCTTCGGCCATGAAGCGCGCCTTCAGTGGCGCGATGCGTTCGACACCGGCCAGCCCAAGGCGGCGGACCAGCGCCGGGCCGCGGCCCTTCAGCGCAAACAGCCGGTTGAGCGCGTCGGTGACGCCGGCGACCATCGAATTGTCGAAGCGCCGCCACGCCGAATAGCGCGCCAAAACGGCGGGCGCGCCGAGGTCGAGCCCGAGGCGGGCGCTTTCGACGAGCACCTGCGCCAGCGCCGCGACATCGCGCAGCCCCATGTTGAGCCCCTGGCCGGCGATCGGGTGGATGCCGTGCGCGGCGTCGCCGATCAGCAGCAGCCGTTCGGCGCTGTAGGTTTCGGCGTGATGGAAGCCCAGCGGGTAGGATGACGACGGCGCGATCAGTTCGATCTTGCCGAGGAAGCCGCCGATACGCTTGTCGATTTCAGCAGCGAGTGCGCGCGGCCCGAGCTTGGTGTAGCCCGGCGCGTCCTCGTTCTCGATGCTCCAGACGATCGCCGAACGGTTCGGCGCTTGCGGCACGCCCGTCAGCGGCAGGATGGCGAACGGCCCGGTCGGGTAGAAGAGTTCGAACGCGATGCTGTCGTGCGGGCGTTCGTGACCGATCATGGTGACGATCGCGGTCTGCGGGTAGCGCCACGACGACACGCGGATGCCCGCGCCTTCGCGCACCGACGAACGGCGGCCGTCGGCGGCAATCACCAGCGGTGCGCGTAATTGTGTGCCGTCGGCAAGTGTCACCGTGGCGCCGGTGGCTTCACGCTTGATGTCAGCGACGCGCGCCGGCGCAAACACCGACACATGCTTTGCAGGCTTGGCAGCCGCCATCAGCGCGACGCGCAGCAGGCGGTTTTCGAGCATATAGCCAAGCGGATCGGCGGCGGCGCCCTCAGTGCGTGCGTCAAAATGCAGGTGCAGCGGCGACAGCCCGTCGGTGACGCGGATCTGGTTGATCGCGCAGCCATGGTCATCGAGCACCTGGCCGAGTCCGATGGCGCGCAGCATCCGCGCCGGGGCGCTGGCAATCGCCGAGGCGCGGCCGTCGAAACCCGGCGCCAGCGTCGCATCGAGGTCGGCGGCATCGACCACCGCGCTGGTCAGGCCGTGCGCGTCGAGCGCCAGCGCCAGCGCCATGCCGACAAGTCCACCGCCGATAATGATGACATCGCTTTGCATGCCCCCCTCATAGCGCTGCAAGGCGCGGCTGCGAAGCGGCGGATTGTCTCAATTGCCGGCAAATGCTGTGCCTAAAATTCAGGCTCGTCGAAATTGACGATTAATTTTTGTGCAATGGCACTAGGCCGGTTGCATAGGCCACCCGCTGCGACACCGGCAATCGCAACTGGCACGATAATTGAATGGGTCAATGCGGGTGCCCTTCGGGTTCCTGCGCCAATCGGGGTTCATGGTGAACCTTCTGCGACTTACGGCCGGAGGCAATGCTTCCGGCCGCTTTTCGTCCCCACATTTCGTCGCACGGACCAGTGTCCAACCTTGACCGATTCGGCGCCAGACGGCATCGTCTGCGCAGCATCGACCGGTGTTGAGGCCCGCCCTGGGCACACCGGTGGGGGCATGGGGACAGACACATGGCGAGTACCGCCGCCGGCGCGCGCCGCGGCTCCAGCAGCGAAACCACCGGCCCACGCGGGATCGCGGCACGCGCCACGAGTGCGTTGCGCGCCACTGGCCGCATCATTTCCGGTGTGGCGCTGCTCGCCCTGGCGCTGGCGCTGGCCGCCGCGCTGATCAGCTATAGTGCGCTCGATCCCTCGCTCAACACCGTCACGTCGCGCCCTGCCGGCAATCTGGCGGGTGTGCCGGGCGCGTGGTTTGCCGACCTGGCGCTTCAACTGTTCGGCTACGGGGCCGCCGCACTGGTGCCGCCGCTGGCGGTCGCCGGTGTGCGGCAGTTACTCGGGCGCGGGCTGGCACCATGGCGCCGGATGCTGCTGGCGAGCCTGTTCGGCATTCTTGCCTTGGCCGCAACGCTCGGCATCGCGTCGCCCGGTCCCGATGTGCGGTTGCCTTCGGGGGCCGGCGGGATTGTCGGGTTGATTGCCGGAAGACTGACGACGATTGCCGGCGAAACGGCGTGGCTCGCCGAAGTGCCGGTGGCGCTGCTGGCGACGCTGCTGCTTGGGCTGACGGCCATCGGGCTGCTGGTCTGGGGGTCGGGGCTGACACTGGGCGACGGCGGTGCACTGCTGCGACTGCTGCGGCGCGCACCGGCGGACGAAGCCGATGACGAACCCGCAGCGATTGTGCGCCGGCCACGTGCGGTGCGCGACGAGGACGACGATGTCGAACCGGTCACCGCAGAAACCGCCGCAGCACCGCGCACGACGATCGTTGCCGCCAAGCCGGCGCCCGCATCGACCAAGCGCGCCGAGAAAGACCGCCAACCGGGGCTCGACCTGCGCGACCGTTATGTGCTGCCGGCGCTGGCGCTGCTGACACCGGCGCCCAAATCGCAGGGCGCGCGCATCGATGCCGCTGCGCTCGAACAGAACGCCCGGCTGCTTGAATCGGTACTCGAAGATTTCGGGGTCAAGGGCCGCATCGGCGAAGTCCGTCCCGGTCCCGTCGTCACCATGTACGAACTCGAACCCGCAGCGGGTATCAAGGCGAGCCGCGTCATCGGGTTGGCCGATGACATTGCGCGGTCGATGAGCGCGCTGTCTGCACGCGTCGCCGTGGTCGCCGGCCGCAACGTCATCGGCATC
>CALDHQ010000649.1 GCA_937894055.1 uncultured Polymorphobacter sp. | reverse complement strand
CGCATCTACGCCGCGACCATGTCGGGCGCGACCGGCACGATGGCGCTGACGCCAAGCGTGTTCTGCACGGTGATCGCGGTGATCGCGGTGGCCGCATAGCCGCCGAGCATCGTCACCGTCTTGATATCGGCCTGGATGCCGGCACCGCCGCCCGAATCCGAACCGGCGACAATCAACACACGCGGCATGGTCACGCCGCAGCGACCGCCGCGCAAATTTCGTCGACGACTTCGGTGACGACGCCGATGTCCTCGCCCTCGGCCATGACGCGGATCAGCGGCTCGGTGCCCGACTTGCGGATGAGCAGCCGGCCAGTGCCGTTCAAGCGCGCTTCGCCCGTCGCAATCGCCGCCTTGACCGAAGCGGCTTCCAGCGGCGCCCCACCGGCAAAGCGCACGTTCTTGAGCAGCTGCGGCAGCGTGTCGAACAGGTGCAGCACCTCCGACGCCGGCTTGCCGGTCGCGACCAACACACTCAGCACCTGCAAAGCCGCGACCAGCCCATCACCGGTCGTCGCATAGTCGCTGAGGATGATGTGCCCCGACTGTTCGCCACCGACGTTGAGGCCGCGCGCGCGCATCATTTCAAGCACATAGCGGTCACCGACATTGGCACGGAACAGTTCCAGCCCGATGCCCTTCAAAAACCGTTCGAGCCCGAGGTTCGACATGACCGTCGCCACCAGCCCGCCGCCGCGCAGCCGGCCGTCCTGCTGCCAGCGTTGGGTGATCAGCGCCATCAGCTGGTCGCCGTCGATGATCTTGCCCTTTTCGTCGACGACGATCAGCCGGTCGGCGTCACCGTCGAGCGCGATGCCAATCGCCGCGCCGGTCTCGACAACCTTTGCCTGCAGCGCCGCCGGATGCGTCGAGCCGATATGGTCGTTGATGTTGAAGCCGTCGGGCGCGACGCCGATCGGGATGACATCGGCGCCCAACTCCCACAACGCCAGCGGCGCGACCTTGTAGGCGGCGCCATGCGCGCAATCGAGCACGACCTTCAAACCGTCGAGACGCAGATCCTCGGGAAACGTCGACTTGGCGAAATGGATGTAGCGGCCCTGCGCGTCATCGATGCGCCGCGCCCGGCCAATCGCCGCCGGTGCCGCCAGCGCAATGTCGGTACCCAGCAACGCTTCGATCTCGCGTTCCAGATCGTCGGACAGCTTGTAGCCATCCGGCCCGAACAGCTTGATGCCGTTATCGTGATACGGGTTATGGCTCGCCGAAATCATCACGCCCAGGTCGGCGCGCATCGACCGCGTCAGCATCGCCACCGCCGGCGTCGGCATCGGCCCGACCTGCACGACATCCATCCCCACCGAGGTAAACCCCGCAGTCAGCGCCGACTCCATCATGTAACCCGACAACCGCGTGTCCTTGCCAATCACAACGCGATGCTTGTGCGACCCGCGCAGGAACTTCAGCCCCGCCGCCTGGCCCACCTTCATCGCCACCTCGGCCGTCATCGGCGGCGTGTTGGTCAGCCCGCGGATACCGTCAGTGCCGAAATATTTGCGAGTCATGGCGTGCCTGTCTGTAATGCGCCGCTGTCATATCGCGGTTGGCGGGGGGACGGGAAGAGATAAAGGGCCTCCGGCGGGCAGGGCCTTGGCCCTGCTCCTAAAACACCAAGTCATTCCCGCGCAGGCGGGAATCCACGTGCGGCACCGGCGACAAGATGGATTCCCGCCTGCGCGGGAATGACGATGCTCTTATAAATGGGTGCAGGGGTCACCCCTGCCCGCCGGAGGCCCTTTTCACGGCAACTTCTCCGCCGTCGCGATCGTCTTGCCCTGCGCCGCCATCATGTCGAAGATCTTATCGGGGTCGGCGCGCAGCAGGTCGAGCATCGCCATTTCGGGTCCGCGGCCGACGGGGATTTCGCGGCGGCCGGCGGCCATGCCGTCGAGGATTTGCTGCGCGGCTTCGTCGGCGGTGATGCCGGCCTCGATATTGTCGTCCGAGCGGCCACGCACCGACCCGTCGGCGGTGAGTGCGTTGGCGGCGATCGAGGTTTTGACGAAGCCGGGGGTGACGACGAACACCTCGATGCCTTCGTGCGCGGTTTCGGCGCGCAGCGCATCGAAATAGCCGATCAGCGCGAATTTCGCCGAGCAATAGCCGGTGCGCAGCGGCGAGCCGAACTTGCCGGCGAGGCTGGAGATGGCGACGAACGCCCCCGAGCCGCGCGCGCGCATGCCGGGCAGCACGAGTTGCGTCAGCCGCAGCGGCGCGCCGAACTCGTCGACCGCATGGCCGTCGTGGTCGAGCACCTTGACCACGGTGGGCGGACGCCAGGTGTCGATGCCCATCAGCTCCTGGTCGAGCATCGGGAGCAGGACGTGCCGGTAGCGCTCCTCCAGCGGAGGGACGACGCCCAGCAGCACGACGACCAGCAGGAGCGTCCACCTCACGGCGCGGCCTTGGGCGGCGGTCTCGAGATCGCGCTGGCCTGTCGCTATCGCATCGCAACCGATCATCCGAAAACGGTCTTGGCGTTACCCGAAGTGCAGCTGGGTTTGCTGCCGGGGGCCGGTGGCACGCAACGCTTGCCGCGAACTGTCGGACTGCAGGCTGCGCTCGACATGATTCTCACCGGCAAGAACATCCGCGCGAAGAAGGCGTGGCAGATGGGACTGGTGCACGAGTTGGTGCACCCCTCTCTCCTGCGGGATATCGCAGTGCGTCGCGTTCGTGATCTGGCGGCTGGCCGAACGCCGCCGTGAGCTTGGGCTGCAACTGGCGCGCCAGGATGTCGGTCGTCACGTCGATCAGGTCGAGAATCTGCAACAGG
>CALDHQ010000648.1 GCA_937894055.1 uncultured Polymorphobacter sp. | reverse complement strand
GTGCGCAACGGCCGTCGCGGCGATGCGGCGCGGGCTCACCGACCGCAAGGTCAATGTCGATCTGCCCGGCGGGCGGCTGGTCATCGAATGGCGCGCCGATGGCCAGATCGCCATGACCGGCCCGGCGGCGACGTCGTTCAGCGGCGACGTCGACCTCGACGCCTTTGCATGAAGCCGGCGGAAATCATCAATTTCGGCTGCCGCCTCAACCTCGCCGAGGCAGCTGTCGCGCACGCCGCTGCGCCGGCGGGCAGCATCGTCGTCAACAGTTGCGCGGTGACCGCCGAGGCGGTGCGCCAGGCGCGCCAGGCGGTGCGGCGCGCGCATCGCGAACAGCCGGATGCCGACATCATCGTCACCGGCTGCGCGGCACAACTCGACCCGGCGGGGTTCGCGGCGCTGCCCGGCGTGGCGATGGTGCTCGGCAACCGCGAGAAGCTCGACGCCGCGCGCTACGATCTGGCGGGCGCCAACGACCGCGCCCGCGTCGGCGACATTTTTGGCGTACGCGACGCGCCGCTCGCGGTATCCGACAGCGTCAGCCACACGCGCGGCTTCGTCGCGGTGCAGAACGGCTGCGACCATCGCTGCACCTTCTGCGTGATTCCACTGGCGCGCGGCGTGTCGCGTTCGGTCCCCGCCGGCGCGGTGATCGAGCGCATCAAGCAACTGGTCGGGCAGGGCATCAACGAAATCGTTCTGACCGGCGTTGACCTCACCTCCTACGGCCCCGACCTGCCCGGCGCGCCGACGCTCGGCCTGCTGGTGCAGCGCATCCTGCAGCACGTCCCCGACCTGCCGCGCCTCCGGCTGTCGTCGATCGACAGCATCGAAGTTGACGCCGCGCTGTTCGATGTGCTGGCGACCGAAACGCGCCTGATGCCGCAGCTGCACCTGTCGCTGCAGTCGGGCGACGACCTCATCTTGAAGCGCATGAAGCGCCGCCATGCCCGCGCGCAGGCGGTCGACTTCTGCCAGTCCTTGCGCGCGCGCCGCCCCGAAATGGTGTTCGGCGCCGACCTCATCGCCGGCTTCCCGACCGAAACCGACGCGGCGTTCGAAAACACGCTGGCGCTGGTCGATGACTGCGGGCTGACGCGGCTGCACGTCTTTGCCTATTCCGAACGCGACGGCACCCCCGCCGTGCGCATGCCGCAGCTGCCGGTGGGTGTTCGCCGCGACCGCGCCGCACGGTTGCGCGCGCTCGGTGTTCAACGCCAGCGCGACTGGCTGGCCGCACAGGTCGGCAAACCGCAGCGCGTGCTCGTCGAAGCCGGCGGGCTGACCGGCCATGCCGAAAGCTTCGCGCGCGTCCGGCTTGACCGTGCGCATCCGCGTGGCGCAATCGTCGATGTAACCGCGCGCCAAGTCGCCGGTGACCTGTTGGAGTGCGCATGACCGAAAAGACCGGCTGGCTGGCGAAACTCAAGGCGGGGCTGTCGCGCTCGACCGACAAGCTGGGCGACAATCTCGCCGGGCTGTTCGTGCGCGCCAAGCTCGACGACGCAATGCTCGACGATATCGAGGAAGCGCTGATCGCCTCCGACCTCGGCCCGGCGATGGCGGCGCGCGTCACCGCGCGGCTGCGCGACGAGAAGTTCGACCGCGACATCGACCTCGCCGGCGTGCGCGACACCGTCGCTGCCGAAATCGGCAGCGTGCTCGGCCAGGTCGCCAAACCGCTCGAAGTCATCGCCTTCCCGCGGCCGCAGGTCATCCTCGTCGTCGGCGTCAACGGCTCGGGCAAGACCACCACCATCGCCAAGCTCGCGCACCTGTTCATCGAACAGGACTACCGCGTCATGCTGGCCGCCGGTGACACCTTCCGCGCCGCCGCCATCGCGCAGCTCAAGATCTGGGGCGAACGCGCCGGCGCCAAGGTCGTGTCGGGCGAACAGGGCGCCGATGCGGCGGGGCTGGCGTTCACCGCACTCGAACGCGCCCGCGCCGAAGGCGTCGACGTGCTGATTATCGACACCGCCGGCCGCCTGCAGAACAAGTCGGGGCTGATGGACGAGCTCGCCAAGATCAAGCGCGTGCTCAAGAAAGCCATGCCCGCTGCGCCGCACGACGTCGTCCTCGTGCTCGACGCCACCACCGGCTACCCGGTCCACCGAGGGGCGCTCGCGTCGTTCCATCGTCGGCCGCTGCCGTCGCTCGCCGACGTGCTCGACACCGAAGCAATCCACATGATCCGCACCTTCGAGACCGAAGACCACAAGGGCGCCGCGGCGGCCTTCGTCGGTTCGCAGTTCGGCGTGTTCGGGCCGATCCCGCTGGCCGCGCTGACCGTCGGGACCACCCTCGCGGTCCTGCGCCGGCGGCTGAGCACCCCGGACCTGGCCCTGCTCTGCTTCACCGTGCCGCCGCTGCTGATCGTCACCATCCAGGCCTTCATCAGCCGCGCCAACGCCAACTGGGCCAGCGCGGGATTCGTCGCAGGCGTCATCGTGGCCGCCGCCTGGCTGGTCCGCTGGCGGGCGAAGGGGTGGCGCGGATCAGGGACATCCTGCCTGCGGGCGAGGTCTTGCACCGCATGATCCGCGAGGCCGAGGCCCCGCCGGCCGTCGCCGCGCGCGCGGCCGTACCCAGAGCAGTGCGCGGGCGTCGCTGGACGCCGACGACGAGAACGGTGACGACGACGGCCGCGGCACCATGGAGGGCGACGACGACACCGTCGAGAGCCCGTACGACGAGGACGTTTTCGAGCGGGAGGACGCGGACGACGCCAGCGCGAATGGCGGCGGCGACGACGAGGACAACGAGGCGGAGGAGGCGGAGGAGGCCGCGGCGGC
>CALDHQ010000647.1 GCA_937894055.1 uncultured Polymorphobacter sp. | reverse complement strand
GCCACCGAGGCGGCCATCACGGGCCACAAAGTTCTGACCACCATCCACACCACGCGCGCCTCGCAGGTCATCGAGCGCTTCGATTATCCGTATGCACCCTACGCGCGTTTCTTCGATGCGCGCACCGCCTTCGCGCTCGGCGCGGGTCACGGAGGCGACCGCGTAGCCGAGTTGTTTGACGGCGGAGTTGGGGATCAGGTCGAACTTTGCGGTCGGATCCGGCAGCCGCAATAGGGCGGCGGGGCTCGCTTCGCTGAAGAAGCATTCGGCCTGCACCGAGCCGAAGTCGACCGACCCGAGGGCGCGTTGCAGGTCGAGCTTGCGCATCTGGCATACCAGAAGTCGCGCCTTGTGCGCTCATGGACCCATCTGGAGCGCCAGCGCGGCGGCTTCGGCTTCCTTGGCGGCCCCGGTGAATCGCAGATCGAGACCGATCGCCGGTTGATCCGCGAGCGCATCGTGCGTCTCAAGCTTGATCTTGAGGATGTGCGCCGGACGCGCGGCCTGCACCGGACGCGACGGCAGAAGGCGCCGTATCCGGTGGTCGCGCTTGTTGGCTACACCAATGCCGGCAAATCGACGTTGTTCAACCGGCTGACCGGCGCCGATGTGATGGCGGAAAACCTGTTGTTCGCAACACTCGACCCGACGATGCGGGCAGGGGTGCTTCCGGGCTTCGACAAGGTCATTTTTTCCGACACCGTCGGCTTTGTGTCCAACCTGCCGACGCAGTTGGTGGCGGCGTTCCGTGCGACGCTCGAGGAGGTCGGCGAGGCCGATATCATCGTGCATGTCCGCGACATCGCGCATCCTGACAGCGCCGCGCAGGCCGAAGACGTGATGACCGTGCTGCGCGGGCTCAAAGTCATCGACAGTGATCGCAATACGCCGATGATCACCGCGCTCAACAAAATCGACCTTTTAAGTCCGGAAGCGCGGGCAGGAGTGCGGACCACCGACGATACCGTGCCGATTTCGGCCGTCACCGGCGAGGGCGTGGAGGCACTCGCTGCGTGCATCGCCGCGACACTGCAATCAGCTGCGCGGGTCCATGAAATCACACTGGCCGCGCATGAAGGTAAACGTCAGGCTTGGCTCTACAGCCATGGTGAAGTCATTGATCGCGAAGACCTTGAAGACGGTTCGAGCGTGCTGCACGTACGGCTGTCCGAAGCTGACCGCGCGCGCTTCGATCTGATCCGCTAGGGTCGCCGGAGCCTGCACCGAAGTTTACAATCTGTACGAAGATTGCGGCATTCGCGAAGTTTACACTCCGGGCCAAGGTTCGACTGCTGCGGGCTTGGTCGCCCCGACCGCCGAATGCAGGTCAAGTCATTGAGATAGAATAACCTATCTGGCGCGTTTTGTCAAATGTTGCGGCTACTGGGTCTGCACCGCTTCGCCGCTGATGGCATAGCCGCCGTTCAGCCAGTCGACGACTTCGGCGGCTGCCGGATGTGCAAAGCCGCTGTAGCGCGCCACCAGCCGCGCGCGTCGTTCGGTGCCGATGCTGTCGAGGCCGCCGTCGTTGAAGGTCAGCAGATCGGCGGTGAGGGCGGCGGCGAGTTCGGCGCCTACAATGGCGGTCGCGGCTTCGGTGAACGCCCGGCCGTAGCAATAGGCGTCGCCCTGCGCATAGCTTGCCGCCAGCGTCAGTTCCGGGATGCAGCCGAGCCAGGGTTGCGAGGCGGGATTGACCGCGTGGCCGGCAATTTCGCTGGCGATGTTGGCAGGCCGGCCAGTGAAGCCGCGCAAGTGCAGGAACTTGGACATGCGCGGGCCGTCGTTGACCGGATAATTGTCCCATAACAGTGGTTTGCGGCGGAGCTTTGCGGCGACATCGCGCAGGTGACCGGCCGAAAATTCGCGCGAACAGACTTCCTCACCGGTCCAGTATATCTGGATTTCGGGAGCGAGCAGTTCGCCAAGCGTATCGAGATAGCCATCGGGGCGTTGGCCGAAAACGCGGTCGAGCACCGGGTCATTGCTGTAATAGCTGGGGCACATGATCAGCCGCTGGGCACGGGTGTGCGCGGCAACCCAGTCGATGATTTCGGCTTGTCGCGCGGCAAGATCGGGCAAGTCGCCGCGCATGTCATCGAACAGGATGGCGAGTTCGCGCACGCCGATATCATCGAAAAACGCGAGCTTTGCCGCCAGTGCGGCACGCGCTTCGGCGTTGAAGTCGAGATAGAGTTCATACGGGCTGAGGCCGATGCCGAAGCGCACATCGGCATCTGCACAGGCGCGTGAAAATGCTGCAATTTCAGCAGCCTGATCCGCCGGATGCGGTTCGCGCCAGCGCCGCCGCAGATAGGCGTCGGACTTGGGGGCATAGTGGAAGAAGCCGTAGCCGGCATCGCGCAGCCGCTGCATGACCGAGGTGCGCGTTGCCCAGTCCCAGCTGCGGCCGAAATAGCCTTCGATGATGCCAAGGTCGGGCGTCACTGGCGTTCGTCCGCTTTGGCTGCGTCCCACAGCGCGTCCTTGGCGGCGAGGTCGAGCGCTGCGAAGCCGTCGCCGGCCTTGGCCTCCATCGCGGCAAAGCGTCGTTCAAACTTGGCATTTGCCTGGCGGAGCGCGACTTCGGGATCGACCTGATGGTGGCGCAACCAGTTTACCACCGCAAACAGCAGGTCGCCGCCTTCGTCGACGCGTTCGGCATGGCTGGTGGCCGCAGCGAATTCGGCAATTTCCTCGACGATCTTGTCGAGCGGGCCATCGGCATCTGGCCAGTCGAAGCCGGTGCGCGATGCACGCGACTGCAGCTTTTCGGCGCGCATCAGCGCGGGCAGGGCCGCTGCCACGCCGTCGAGCGCGCCGCCGCGTGGCTTGGCAGCACGTTCGGCGGCCTTGATGGTTTCCCAGACATGCTTTTGCGTGCGAATGTCGCTGGACGCCGTGCCGTCGCCAAAGATGTGCGGGTGTCGGCGTTCCATCTTGTCGCAAATGGCGGCAACGACATCGGCGAGCGAAAAATGTCCGGCTTCTTCGGCCATGCGGGCGTGGAACACGACTTGCAGCAGCAGATCGCCAAGCTCGTCGCACAGGCCCGGCATATCGGCCTCGGCGACGGCTTGTGCGACTTCATAGGCTTCCTCGATCGTGTAGGGCACGATGGTCGCGAACGACTGCGCCAGATCCCAAGGGCAGCCATCGACCGGATCGCGCAGCCGCGCCATGATTTGGGCCAGCCGCGCGAGGTCGGGTGGGGTCGCAGTCTGTACCGGCTTTGACGACATAGCTTAGTCCGATAATATATATTATGTTAAATCAAATATCACCCAGAGTGAGCACCTGACCGTCGTAAGCCGGTGCAACGCCCTCGGGCAGCTCGGCACACAGCGTCGCATAGTCCATCGAATTGTCCATATGCGTCAGCAGCGCGCGGCCAGGTTTGAACGTGGCAATCCATTCGAGCGTCCGCGCCAGATGTGTGTGCGTCGGATGCGGCGCACGGCGCAGCCCATCGACAATCCACATATCGAGGCCTTGCACACAGGCATGCGCGGCTTGCGGCAGTGCATCGAGATCGGTCGAATACGCCAGCGCGACACCATCGACTTCAAAGCGGAAACCCAAAGACGTAATACCGCCGTGCTGCTGTTCGAACGGCGTGATCGTCATCGCACCGAAACGCAGCTGATCGGGCATGACATAGCCGGCGCAGGTCGGCGGATAGCCCGGCGCGCCGTTGAACGCATAGCCGAAGCGGCGCTGCAACGTCGCCAGCGTTGGCGCCGTTGCGTAGCAATCGACGGGCTTGCGCTGGTTATGAAAGACTTGCCGCAAATCGTCGATACCATTGGCATGATCGGCGTGATCGTGCGTGTACAGCACCGCATCAAGTCGCCCGCAGCGCGCGTCGATAAGCTGCGCGCGCAAGTCCGGGCTGGTGTCGATCAGGACGTTAAAGTCGCCATGCTGAACCAGCAGCGACACGCGGCGGCGGCTGTTGCGCGCCTCGTTCGGGTCACAGGCGCCCCAATCGGCGCCGTCCGGGCCGATGCGCGGCACGCCGCTCGATGTGCCAGACCCGAGAATGGTGACGCGCAGTGCGGTGGTCATGCCGGGCGAACCGCCTTGGTGGCGAGATTAAAGAAGTTGTCGGTCGTGGTCTGGGCCAGTGCTTCGGTCGAAACGCCGCGTAGTTTTGCCAGAAACGCCGCCGTGTGCGCGACGAACGCCGGCTCGCACGGCCGGCCGCGCATCGGCACCGGCGCCAGGAACGGTGAATCGGTCTCAATGAGCAGCCGGTCTTCAGGGATCAAACGCGCGCTGGCTTGCAGATCGAGCGCATTCTTGAACGTCACGATGCCCGACAGGCTGATGTAGAAACCCAGCGCAAGTGCCTGTTCGGCAAAGCTTTGGCTCGCGGTGAAGCAATGGATGATGCCGGGGAAGGCGCCCTGCCCGGTTTCGTCACGCAGGATGTCGAGCGTATCGGCTTCGGCGTCGCGGGTATGGATGACGATCGGCAGTTGGGTATCGCGCGCGGCGGCGATATGCGCGCGGAAGCTCGCCTGCTGCTGTGCGTGGTCGCTCTTGTTGTAGTAATAGTCGAGCCCGGTTTCGCCGATGGCGATAACGCGCGGGTGCGCCGCCGCATCGATCAGGCGCGCGGCATCGATATCGACATGGCTATCGGCTTCGTGCGGGTGGATGCCGACCGAGGCCCAGATATCGGCGTGTGCGTCGGCGAGGCCGATGACGGCGTCCCACTCCCCTGCCCGCGTGCTGATGCCGAGCATCGTGCCGACACCGGCGTCACGGGCGCGCGCGATGACGCCGGCCTGGTCCTCGACGATCCCCTTGTAGTTCAGGTGGCAGTGGCTATCGACAAGCATCAACCGGCCTTGGGCTCGACCCAGCGCGGGAAGACGCCGGCGGGTGCGGGCAACGGCGTGCCGGCTGCGACCTGCACATCGAGCGCATCGAAGCCGCGTGCATCGGCGCTGACGCCGAGCTGGTCGAGCAGCGCCGCGCTCGACGCCGGCATCACCGGCTGGACGAGGATGGCGATGCGGCGCACGGCTTCCAACGTCGTCGCCAGCACTGCGGACATACGCGCAGGGTCGGTCTTGGCGAGCGCCCAGGGGGCGCTGTCGGCAAAGTAGAGGTTGGCCGCCGCGACCATCGCCATGACATTTTCAAGCGCGCGGTGCAGCTGCAGCGCCGCCATCGACGAGAAATAGCCCTTGCTGTGCTGAACAAGCGCTTGTTCCAGAACGGCTTCGGCTTCGCCGCCGGTGTCAGTTGCCGGCATTTTCGCGTCGCAATTCTTGGCGACCATCGACAGCGAGCGCTGCGCCAGATTGCCGATGCCGTTGGCGAGATCGGCGTTGGTGCGCTCGGCAATGGCTTCGTGGCTGTAGTTGCCGTCATCGCCGAACGCGACATCGCGCAACAGGAACCAGCGCAGCTGGTCGACGCCGAATGCGTCGGCGAGCGCCACCGGCTCGACGACATTGCCGAGCGATTTCGACATTTTCTCGCCGCGGTTGAGGATGAAGCCGTGGCCGAACACCGTCTTGGGCAGCGCCAGTTGCGCCGACATCAGGAAGGCCGGCCAGTAGATGGTGTGGAAGCGCACGACGTCCTTGCCGATGACATGCAGGTCCGCGGGCCACCATGCGCTGGAATCGCCGTCCGGATAGCCGACTGCGGTCAGGTAATTGGTCAGCGCATCGACCCAGACATACATAACGTGGCCGGGGCTGTCAGGCACCGGAATGCCCCAGTCGAAGCTGGTGCGCGAGATCGACAGGTCGCGCAGTCCACCCGCAACAAACGCCCGCATCTCGTTGAAACGGCTGGAGGGCTGGATGAATTCGGGGTGCGCGTCATAGTGCGCGAGCAGCCGCTCCTGATACGCCGACAGCCGGAAGAACCAGCTTTCCTCGACGGTCCATTCGACTTCGGTGCCTTGCGGCGACAGGCGCACGGTGTCGCCGCTGGCGCCCTGCCCTTCGACCAGTTCGCTGTCATCGTAATAGGCTTCGTCGCGGACCGAGTACCAGCCCTCGTAGCGATCAAGGTAGATGTCGCCGTTCGCCACCATCGCGCGCCACAGCGCCTGGCACGAGGCCACATGGTCGGTGTCGGTGGTGCGGATGAAGCGGTCGTACGAGATATTCAGTTTGGCGGCCATCGCGAGGAAATGCTGCACCATGTCATCGACATAGGCGCGCGGGGTGACGTCGGCAGCGCGCGCCGCCTGGGCGATCTTCAGCCCGTGTTCGTCGGTGCCGGTGACGAAGCGGACGTTTTCGCCGCGCAGCCGGTGAAAGCGCGCGATCGCGTCGGTGGCGATGACCTCATAGGCATGGCCCATGTGCGGGCGGCCGTTGGGGTAGGAAATCGCGGTCGTAACGTAGAAGTTATTTTTGTTGGTCATGACTTTGGCAGGTTTTCCTGTCACGTTTCGGCAAGTCCTGACACGAGCATGGCCAGGTCGAAGGCGACACTTTGGGGTTCGAGTGACAGCGCCACTGCCGAAGCCGCGAGCGCCGTCGCCTTTTCCCATAGCGCCAGCGCGCGCGCAAGCCGTGGCCCGCGCCGGTCACGGGCGGCATGCGCGATAGCCGCGGGCGCGAGTTCAAGAAAGGCTTCGTAGCGCGGCGTTGCGGCCTTGGCGGCGAGCGACCGCGACAGCAGCAGCGCGCGTGCGGTGGCCGCCTGCGGTCCTGCAACCGCCAGTTCGCCAAGCTCGGCCTCAAGCGCCGCGATGCCGATGCTGGCAAAGCGCAGCGCGCGGCCGGGGGCACCCTGCGCGATACGGACCAGCGCGTCGCGGTCGGTCATCGACAGGTCGGGGCGGACGTCATCGAGTACGCGCGCCACGTCTTCGTCGCCGAGCGGTTCAAAGCGAACCAGTCTGCACCGCGACCGTATTGTTGGCTTCAGCCTGCCGACTGAATGTGTGACACATAGAAATAAGGTGCCTTGCGGCGGCTCCTCGAGCATCTTTAGCAATGCATTGGTGGAGTTGTCGTTCATCTCCTCCATGGCGTCGATAATGACCACGCGCCAACTACTCAATGCAGGTGTTGACCGCAGGCTTTCGGAGAGCGGCGGCTCCCATTTGCTTTTGGGCCTGCGGACTATCTGATCGATCTGAATATCGCGCCGCAATTTGTCAGATGGACGGCCTTCACTATCAGCATAGACCCGCTCGACAAGACGGAAATCAAGGTGACTTCTAGCTCTTAGCAAGCACGCAGTTGGATGGTCGGGTTGCACATCCAGACTTTCGGTCGAGATTCCAGATTGCGGGCCTGCAGCTCGAGCCAACAGCCACTGAGCTGCAGCCTTGGCGAAGCTCGCTTTGCCGATGCCCTGCGGCCCGGCCAGCAGCCAAGCGTGATGTATGGTTCCGCTGTCGAAAGCGGCCCTGAATGCCGCGCCCTGTTCGCGGTGGCCGATCAGCATGGCAGCAGTGGCGCGACCTCGGCCCAGATGGCAGCCGCGACGTGGTGCGCGTCGATGTCGGCGTTGATGGTGCGGATACGGCGCGGTTCGGCCGCTGCGCGCGCGTGAAAGCGTGCCGCGACGCGTTGGTGAAAGCCAATATCATGCGCTTCGAAGCGGGTCGCACCGCCGATGCGCTTGAGCGTACGTGCCAGCCCGGTTTCGACGGGCAGGTCGAGCAGCAAGGTCAGGTCGGGCCACAGGTCGCCTGTCGCCACGCGGTGCAGCGCCTGCAGATCGGCATCGGGCACGCCCTTGTCGCCGCCCTGATAGGCAAAGGTCGAATCGGCGTAGCGGTCGCACAGCACCCAGTCGCCGCGTTCGAGCGCCGGCCGGATCTGCCGTGCAACATGGTCGGCGCGCGCGGCATTGACGAGACAGGCTTCGGTCGGCGCGTCCCAGCGGTCGGTGGCGCCGCTGACGAACAGCTCGCGGATCGTTTCGGCGCCCTTGGTGCCGCCGGGCTCGCGCGTCGTCACCAGCTTGATGCCGGCATCCACCAGCCGCTCGGCGAGCAGGTTGAGCTGCGTCGACTTGCCCGCGCCCTCCCCGCCTTCGAGGCTGATGAAGCGCCCGCGCGTCATTACAGGAACAGCGCGCGGAACGCCGCGGCGATGCGCCCGAACGGCCCGGCCTTGTCGACGGCGTTGGCAGCGACCAGCGGCAACCGCGTATCGGGGAAGCCCGGCACGCTGACGACGAGTTCGGCGATCTTCGCACCCTTGGCAATCGGCGCGGTGACCGGGCCCTGATAGACGATCTTCGCCTTGACGGCGTTGGCGGCGCCGCGCGGCACGGTGACCTTCAGGTCGGTCGCGGCGGTCAGCGGCACTCCGGCGTCCTCGCCCATCCACACCTCGGCGGTGCCGACGACCTGGCCGGGCTTGACCAGCAGCTTGCGGCCGAAGGCGTTGAAGCCCCATTCCATGAACGCCACCGAGGCCGAGATGCGCTCGTTGAAGCTCGACAGGCCGGCGAGCACCATCACCAGACGGCGACCGTCCTGGATTGCCGAGCCGGTGAAGCCGTAGCCGGCGTCTTCGGTGTGGCCGGTCTTCAGACCGTCGGCGCCCGCGACGCGCCCGAGAATCGGGTTGCGGTTGGCCTGGGTGATGTCGGCACCGGCGCCGAGCGTCTTGCCCCAGGTGAATGACGGCTGGCCGTAGAATTTCTTGTAGAGATCGGGGAAGTCGCGGATCGTCGCCTGCGCCAGCGTCGCCAGGTCGCGCGCGGTGACCATTTCATTGGGGTCAGGCCAGCCATTGGTGTTGGCAAAGCGCGAGCCCTTCATGCCGAGCTTCTGCGCCGTCTTGTTCATCAGCGCGACGTAGTTTTCGTCGGTGCCGGCAAGGCCTTCGCCCAAGGTCACGCAGGCGTCGTTACCCGACAGCGTGACGATGCCGTGCAGCAGGTTTTCAACGCTGACCTGCTCACCCGGCGACAGGAACATCGTCGAGCCCTGGCTATGCCATTTCGTCCAGGTTTCGGGGCGCACGGTGATCTTCTTGTCGAGCGTGATTTCGCCGCGCTTGATCATGTCGAACGCGACATAGACGGTCATCATCTTGCCCATCGACGCGGGCGGCATCGGCGTATCGGGGTCCTTTTGGTACAGCACCGCGCCGTTCGACATGTCGAGCATGAAGGCATAGGGCGCCGGCGTCGCGAAACTCGGCATGGTGGCTTGCGCGAACGCCGAACTGCTGATGCCTGCGATGAGCAACGCTGCAAGTGCCGATTTGAAACGCATGAATTAACCCTCGTGGACTCGAATTGACTGACCCGCGTCAGCGTGGCGGCGCGGCGGCCGCAACACGGACGATTGCTGCATCGCTGTAACCCGCCGCCTGCACGCGCGCCAGTGTCGATGCAGCCGAATTTGCATCTGAAACCGGCCCGATGCGGACGCGCCACAGGCCAGACGGTGCCGCGGCAATGGTGACGGTGCCATAGGGCGCCAGAAAGCCGCGCAACCACTCGGCGCGGCCCTGGTCGGAAACCGCGGCGACCTGGATGAAAAGCTGTTGCGCTGGTGGTGGTACCGCCGCTGGCGATGCCTCCACAGCAGCGGGTGGAACGGCGACAACTGCAACCGGTGCTGGCGTCGTATCGACAGGTGCTACTTCAGCAGGAGCGGCCGCTACGGCTGCAGCAGCAACCGGTGCGACGACTGGCGCGGGAGCCCGAAGCGCCACCGCCTGTGGCAGCGGCGCCAGCGCGGCAATCTGCTCGGCGTCGGGATACACCCGCCGGACGCGCACCTTGGCGGTGCCGGCCTTGTCGACACCGAGCAGTTGCGCGGCGCGGCGCGACAGATCGATGATGCGGCCATCGACAAACGGCCCGCGGTCGTTGACGCGCACCACCAGCACGCGGCCGTTGGTCAGGTTGGTGACCTCGACATAGCTCGGCATCGGCAGCGTTTTGTGCGCGGCGGTCAGCGCGTCCATTTCGTAGCGTTCGCCGTTCGCCGTATCGAGCCCGTGAAACCCCGGCCCGTACCATGACGCAATGCCGACAACGTCATAGCTGCGGTCGTCCGACGGCGTGTACCAGACACCGAGCACTTCATAAGGCTTGCCGATCTTGACCTTCGATCCGGCGCTGGTCGCAGGCTTGCCGCCCGCTGTTGCCGGCGGTTTGGCGGGTTTGCCGGCGCAGGCGGCCAGGGTCAGCAGCACCGCCAGTGCGGCGACGCTAGTTGCCCGGTTGGTCAATCGCATCGCCGAGCAGCGCCACCGACAGCGCGTAGAAATTCGAGCAGTTGTACGCGAGCAGCGCGCGGTAGTTGCCGAAGGTCAGATAGGCCGGCGTGCCGGGGCCATCGGGTTCGACCAGGGTCGCCAGCGTATCATCGGCGGGCCACGGCTTGCCCATCGGGATCAACCCGAGCGCCTTCCACTCGCCGACCGAAATCCAGCGGCTGTGGCGCTGCATCGGCCGCACGCACTGGTCGGGCTGGACGAGGTTGCGGACGCGCCAGCGTTCGAGGTTGCCCGGCACGACAACGCGCATGCCCCAGGGCTGGCCGCGCCGCCAGCCGTTCTTCGCCAGATAGTTGCCGATCGACGCCGCGACATCGGGCTTCGAGTCCCAGATGTCGGCATGGCCGTCGCCGTCGCCGTCGACGGCATAGGCGAGGTAGGAGCTGGGCAGGAACTGCGGCTGGCCCATCGCGCCGGCCCAGCTGCCCTTGAGTTCGTCGCGGCGCGCCAGCCCCTTGGCGATGATGGCGACGCTGGCATCGAGCTCCTTGGTGAACAGCTCGCGACGGCGGCCGTCATAGGCGAGGCTGGCGACCGACCGCGGCACGTCGAAATTGCCGGTGTTGACGCCGTAGCTCGATTCCATCCCCCAGATGCCGAGGATGATGTTCGCCGGCACGCCGGTGCGCGCTTCGATTTCGGCGAACTTTGCCGCCATGTCCTCGTGCAACGCCCGGCCACGGTTGATGCGCGTGCCGTCGAGGCGACGTGACAGATAATCGCTGAACTGGCTCTGCGTGCGGTTGCTGTCATCGGGCTGGGCGCGGTCTAGTTCGACGACGCGCGGCGAATAGCTCAACCCGCCGGTGGTGGTGGCGATCGCCGCCGGGTCGAGCCCACGCGCCTTTGCGGCACGGGCATAGTCGGCGAGCCATGCCGAAAAGCCCGGATTGGCGACGACGTCGGATGGCGGCGGCACGGCGGGCGCATCCTGCGCGCGCATCGGCACGGCGGCGGCGGCCAGCAGCATTCCGAACAGCAACAAGCGCGGGAATCGGTTCATCCCCGCATTGATGCCACAGCATGACCGTGTGGCGAAAGCCTCAGACTGGGACATTCGCAAATCTCGTGCCCGGCTGAAGCTGCAACAGGCTTGCGCTGCGGCCGCGACACCGGCAAAAGCGCCGTCACCGGCTGCGTCCGGACGGGTGGCCGAGTGGTTTAAGGCAGCGGTCTTGAAAACCGCCGTGGGTGAGAGCCCACCGTGGGTTCGAATCCCACCCCGTCCTCCGGCTGCTACCCCAGGAACATCTTGCGAATGCCGGCGCGGAACGTGTCGATGCCGACCTCGAGGCGCTGGGCATAGCTCGCCTTGGCGTCTTCGCCGGCGACGAAGGTGACACGGTCGCTGGTATCGGTAGCGGCCTCATAGACGGTTTCGGCGATTTGTTCGGGAGTCGACGGCGTGCGGCGTTCGGGATTGGTGAACGCCGCCATCGTCTTGGCGATGGCCTCCATATAGGCCGGGTGCGGGGTGAAGACGAGCGAGCGGCCGGCAAAGTCGGTGGCGATGCCACCCGGCGCGACGGTCTTGACGCGAATGCCGTGCGGCTCAAGCTCGAACGCCAGGCTCTCGCTCCAGCCTTCGAGCGCCCATTTCGTCGCATGATACACCGAATTGAACGGGAAGGTGGTCAGCCCGCCGATCGAGGTGGTGGTGATGATCGTGCCCTGCCCGCGTTCGCGCATCGCCGGCAGGAACGCCTGCGTGACGCGCATCACGCCGAGCAGATTGGTATCGAGCTGGTTGACGAGTTGCGCGTCGCTGGCGCCTTCGAACGCACCGGCAAGGCCGTAGCCGGCATTGTTGAACAGCACGTCGACGGGCCCCATCGCCAGCGCTATAGCAGCGGTATCAGTGACTTGCGCGACATTCGTGACATCCAGCGGTAGCAAGGTGATGCCCTTGACCTTGCCCAGTTCGGTTTCCTTGTCGGGATTGCGCATCGTCGCGATGACATTCCAGCCTTTGGCCGCAAACAGCAGCGCGGTGGCGCGGCCGAGGCCGGTCGAGCTGCCGGTGATGAAGATGGTCTTGGTCATGCCGCTGCCTCCGCTGCTTTGGGTTTGGGATAGCCATAGATGGTGTCGAGCGCCGGAAAGCCGGTCAGCGCGTGGCTGGCAAGCTTGCCGCTCATCACCGTGCCTTCGAAGCTGCCGACATTGAGCCCGGTGTAGATCCAGTCACCGGCGATGGCGAGGTTGGTGAAGCCGGTCTCCCACGCCTTGATGCGGCACTTGGTGCTGCCCGGCGGCGAGGTGACATAGCGCTCGGTCGGGTCGATGTTGGCGCGCCAGAACTGGCTTTCAAAGCGCGGGATGCCGCGAATTGCGTCCGGCGCATTGTGCGGCAAATTGGCATTGGGACGCGTATCGACGAGCAGGTTGAAATCGAGACAGATCGGATCGCCGGGCGGGTTCCAGCCGTCAGGGGTGCCCTTCGGCAGGATGAATCCTGTCGTTGCCTGCAAATACTGGATGCACTGATAACGCACGCGTGCATGCTGGCGGTACGGGTAGTCATGGTCGCTGAACGGCGGTTGCGCACCATACTCATCCATGACGCCGCTGAAGTACCACAGGCCCTTGGGGGTATTGTCGGCTGGCCAGTCTTCCATCGGGATCAGGTGGTGGAAATCGACCATGCCGTTGATCGGCACCATGAAGGTGCCCGAAACCGCGGTATCATTGCCGGTGTAGGGGATATCCCAACCGAGCGTGGTCGAATCCTCCTTGAGCCAGATCTGCATCGTCTGCGTCAGCACCGCGGGGATGCCCTTGACCATCTTGTCCCAGGCCGGATTGGCATCGATGAGTTCGTGGCACAGGTGCGGCACTGCACCGATCGAGATGGCGAACACCAGTTCGTCAAAGCCGTCGGGGCCGTCGCCGGCGGTCAGCGTCAGCTGCTTGACCGGCTTCCACGGCGTCCACCATGATTCGAGGTCGATATTGCGGATACCGTGGTCGGGGCCGGTACGTTCGCCGGGGTCGGGATCAAGCACGCCGGCCTTGATCTTGTCGCCCTGGACCAGCTGGTCATACAGCGGCTCGGCGGGCCAGCACGGCAAGCCCTTGACCGGCACCAGTGGCTGGTATTCGGCGCCGGCTGACTTGTCCTTGAGCGTCGCCTGCA
>CALDHQ010000646.1 GCA_937894055.1 uncultured Polymorphobacter sp. | reverse complement strand
ATTGGATAATACTGCGGAAAATCACGCACGACCGCGCGGCTCAATGTCGAGATATCGCGCGCCGTGGTCAGCTGGCGGTCATCGGGCAGGCCGGTGGCGTTGACGAAGGTGCTCGACTTCATGCCGAGCCGGCGCGCCGTGGTCGTCATCCGCGACGCGAAGGCGATTTCGGAGCCCGAGATATGCTCGGCGAGCGCCACGGCGATGTCATTGGCGGATTTGGTGGCGATGACGTTCATCGCGTCTTCGACGGTGATCGTCGCGCCCTGCCTGAGCCCGAGCTTCGACGGTGCCTGCGTCGTCGCGAAGCGCGACATGACGATCTTGTCCGACATCTGCATCCGGCCCTTCGAAAGCTCCTCGAAGGCGATGTAGAGCGTCAGCACCTTGGTGATCGACGCCGGATAGCGCGGCGCATCGGCCTGGCGCGAATAGAGCACCTCGCCCGACCCGGCATCGAGCAGGATCGCGGCGTACTTGGGTTCGGCGTACAGGCTCTTGGCGGCGACCGGTGTGGCGGTGGCCGTCAGAACCGTCGCGGCAATTAGCATGCTGCGCCAGCAACCCGTAACAAAGCTTTGACTCTGCATTTGAATCTCGCTCACCCACCTAATACGACGACCATAACAAATTCCTGAGTCGCTGCAAAGTCGTTTTAACGCATCCGGTACAGCGTCCATCGCATTGCGCTCGTTGGCGGGGCCGCTAGACTGTGCGGGCAGGCGCAAGGGGGACACCGGGCATGGCCAAAAACTGGATCACAACCGCTGCGGCGTTGCTGCTGGGCGTGGCGGCGATGCCGCTGGCGGCGCAGTCGCTCAAGGCCGACGAAGTGCTGAGTTCGCTGGCGCTGCGGCCGATTTCGATGCCCAACCCGGTGGCGGGCAGCGACGGCCGCACGCACCTCGCCTATGAACTGGTGGCGAGCAATGCCAGCAAGCTGTTCCTGACGCTCGACCGTGTCGAACTCGTCGATCCGGCGGGCAGCGTCGTCGCCAGCCTCGGCGGCCCGGCGCTCGCCGCGATGGCAACGCTCTACAGCGGCGAGGGCACCACCATCGCGCCGGGCGGCACCGCCGTCATCTTCCTCGATGCCGCGTTCGCCGGCGCGGTGCCCGCCAGCGTCACCGCGCGCGTCACGCTGACCCGCCAGATCGCCGGCGCCGACGGCAAGCCGGCGCCGTTCCCCTCGTCGCAGCCGGTGCCCGCGACGATCACCTTCAGCGGCGCGACCGCCGTGCCCGGCAAGCCGGCGGTGGTCATTGCGCCGCCGTTGCGCGGGGCAAACTGGGTCGCGGTCAACGGTTGCTGCAACGCCAAGACCTCGCACCGCGGCGCGGTGATGGCGGTCAACGGCACGCTGCGTGTTCCCGAACGCTTCGCCATCGATTGGGTGCAGCTTGACGCCAGGCACCGTCTCTACACCGGCAAGATCGACCAGCTCGCCAGCTACGCCTATTTCGGCACGCCGGTGCATGCGGTCGCCGACGGCACCGTGGTCAACATGTACACCAGCGCCGTCGAACAGGTGCCGGGCGCCGACGCCAAAGGCATCACCACCGAAAACATCGGCGGCAACATGCTGGTCATCGACATCGGCGGCGGCAACTTCGCGTTCTTCGCGCACCTCCAGCCCGGCAGCCTGCGCGTCAAGCTGGGCGACAAGGTCAAGGCGGGTCAGGTCATCGCGCTGCTCGGCAACACCGGCAACAGCGACGCACCGCACCTGCACTTCCACGTCATGGACGGCCCGTCGCCGCTGAATGCCAACGGGCTACCGTACGTGTTCACGCGCTTCACCGGCCAGGGGGTGATGGACGACGCCAGCGGCGAGGTGGTGTTCGCGCAAGGCGCCGCCGCCGTCATCGATGCCAAGGCGCTCGCCGGCCCGCAGGCGGGCCGCTTGCCGCTCAACAACCAGATCGTCGATTTCGGCGAGTAGCCGCACCGCCACGCCAACCCGAGATTGCCTGAAACGCGCGTTCGTGCGAGAGGCCCAACGCCTATGTCGACCGCCAATCCCAGTTCCATCAACCCGCGCCGGACGTTTGCGATCATCTCGCATCCCGACGCCGGTAAAACCACGCTCACCGAAAAGCTGCTGCTGTTCGGTGGCGCCATCCATCTCGCCGGCGAAGTCCGTGCGCGCGGCCAGAACCGCCGCGCCAAATCGGACTGGATGAAGATCGAACAGCAGCGCGGCATTTCGGTGACCAGCTCGGTGATGACCTTCGAACGCAATGGCATCACCTTCAACCTGCTCGACACGCCGGGCCATGAGGATTTCAGCGAAGACACCTACCGCACGCTGACCGCCGTCGACAGCGCCGTCATGGTCATCGACGCCGCCAAGGGCATCGAGGCGCAGACGCGCAAGCTGTTCGAAGTCTGCCGCCTGCGCGACGTGCCGATCATCACCTTCATCAACAAGGTCGACCGCGAAGGCCGCGATCCGTTCGCGCTGATCGACGAAATCGCCGACATGCTGGCGCTCGACGTCGCGCCGCTCAACTGGCCAGTCGGCCAGGGCGGCCAGTTCCGCGGGCTGTGGGACTTGCGCAAGTCGCGCTTCACCGCCCCCGATGGCAGCGACAGCCGCAGCGCCGGGGCGACGATCCAGATGAGCGGCCTCGATGACCCGCGCTTGGCCGACTATGTCCCCGCCGACGAACTGGCGCACCTGCAGGAACAGGCCGAACTGGCGCTCGGCGGCTATTCCGAATTCGACCCCGAACTCTACCGCGCCGGGCAGTTGACGCCGGTGCTGTTCGGCTCGGCGCTCAAGGATTTCGGCGTCGAGGCGCTGATCGACGCGCTCGCCGAATACGCCCCCGCACCGCGCCCGCAGCCGGCACTGCCCGAAGCCGTGTCGCCCGATGCGCCGCTGGTCAGCGGCTTCATCTTCAAGGTGCAGGCCAACATGAACCCGCAGCACCGCGACCGCATCGCGTTCATGCGCATCGCGTCGGGCAAGTTCCGGCGCGGCATGAAGCTGCGCCAGGTCGCCACCGGCAAGGTCATCGCGATCAACTCGCCGATCTTCTTCTTCGCGCAGGACCGTGAAATCGCCGACGAGGCCTTCCCCGGCGATATCATCGGCATCCCCAACCACGGCGTGCTGCGCGTCGGTGACAGTCTGGTCGAAGGCGCGAACGACATCACTTTCACCGGCATCCCCAACTTCGCCCCCGAAATCCTGCGCCGCGTCAAACTCGGCGATCCGACCAAGTCGAAGCAGTTGCGCACCGCGCTCACCGACATGGCGGAGGAGGGCGTGACGCAGCTGTTCCGCCCGATGATCGGCTCGCAGTGGATCGTCGGCGTCGTCGGGCAGCTGCAGCTGGAGGTGCTGATTTCGCGGCTCGGCGCCGAATACAATGTCGCCGCCGGGTTCGAGCCGTCGCCGTTCGATACCGCGCGCTGGATTTCGGCCGATGACCCCGCCGCGCTCAAGACGTTCATCGACACCAACCGCGGCGCCATCGCCGAAGACCGCGACGGTGCGCCGGTGTTCCTGGCGCGCGACCAATGGGAGCTCAACTATACCGAGCAGCGCGAAAAGGCGGTGAAGTTTACCGCGACGCGCGAACGGGCATGAGGGATAAGAGCCTCCGGCGGGCAGGCCTGAGGCCTGCACCCGATTATAGTGCGCCAAACAATTGGGTGCAGGGCCTGAGGCCCTGCCCGCCGGAGGCTCTTTGGATCTAATCGCGCCCGAACCCACCCCGCAACCGCGCAGCTTTGCCGCCCGGCACTGGCGCGAATTG
>CALDHQ010000645.1 GCA_937894055.1 uncultured Polymorphobacter sp. | reverse complement strand
GAGGAGGCCGGGGCGGAGATTGGCGAAAAGGGTGAAGTGTTTGCGCAGCGGGAGGAGGGCGGCGCGCTCGGGCTGTTCTTTGGGCGGGAGCTTTTCCCACTTCGGGCCGCCGACGGAGCCGAAGAGGATGGCGTCGGACTCGGCGCAGAGTTTCAGCGTGGAGTCGGGGAGGGCCTTGCCGTGGTTGTCGATGCCGGCGCCGCCGACGTCGGCCGTCGTGTAGGCGAGGGTGAGACCCTCCTGCTTGGCGACGTGTTCAAACACGCGCAGGGCCTCGGTCATGACCTCGGGTCCGATGTAGTCACCTGGCAGGACGGCAAACTTGAGAGTAGGCATAGGAAAGGCGAACCGTGACAAACGCCCCGGCGGCGAGGCAAGCCGCCAATGTGGCCGCGGTGACAGAAGGAGCTTTCCGCGGGTGGACGCGGTTGGCACAAAAGCGGCAAGGGCGACCGGTCGCCCGTTTGCATGACTTTTACCCCCTCCGCCTGGTGGTTGCTCGTTTTGGCCGTGCCCGTGCTGCTCGCGGGCGGCGGGTGGTACGCCAGCCTCGACCGCGAAGCGCGCGATGTCATCGCCTCGATGCCGACCACTGCCGATGTGCTGTCATGGTCGATACCGCAGCGCGACGCGGCGTTCCGCGCGATGGACCGGCTGCCGGTGCTGGCGCAATCGAGCGAGGTGCTGCCGTCGGCGACGCCGCTGGCGCTGCCCGCCGGCAAGCCGCTCGACATTCCCGGCGTCGACAAGTTCCTCGCCGACCAGCGCTCGGCCGGCATCGTCATCCTGCAGGACGGCAAGGTGCGCTTCGAACGCTACGGCCTCGGCTTCGATGCCAAGGGCCGCTGGACGAGCTTCTCGGTCGCCAAGTCGTTCACCTCGACGCTCGTCGGCGCCGCCATCCGCGACGGCTATATCAAGAGCCTCGACGACAAGGTCAGCCAGTATATCCCCGACCTGCGCGGCTCGGCGTATGACGATGTCAGCGTCCGCCAGCTGCTGACGATGAGCTCGGGCGTGCGCTGGAACGAGGATTACGAAGACCCCAAGGCCGATGTCGCGCAGTTCAATGTCGTCAAGCCCGACCCCGGCGTCGATGCCACCGTCAGCTACATGCGCAAGCTGCCACGCGCCCACCCGCCCGGCGAAGTTTGGCACTACAACACCGGCGAGACCAACCTGATCGGCGTGCTGGTGTCATCGGCCACCGGCAAACCGCTGGCGCAATACATGCAGGAAAAAATCTGGCAGCCCGCCGGCATGGAAGCCAAGGCAACCTGGCTCAAGGGCGCCACCGGCCACGAAATCGCCGGCTGCTGCATCCAGGCCGCCACGCGCGACTTCGCCCGCTTCGGCCAGTTCGTGCTCACCGACGCCGGCGGCAAAACCGTCCCCGCCGACTGGTTCGCGCAAGCCACGACCAAGCAAAAAGACATCGGCACGCCGGGCATGGGCTACGGCTTCCAGTGGTGGACCTATGACGACGGTTCGGTCGCGGCGATGGGCATCTTCGGCCAGGGCATCTTCATCGACCCCAAACGCCGCCTCGTCATCGCCAGCAACGCCAACTGGCCGCGCGCCGACGCCGGCCCGCAACCCGAAGCGCGCGAGAAGTTCTACAAACAGGTGCAGGCGCTGATCGACGCGGGGGGCTGAAGCAGGGGTAGGGAAGGGCCTCCGGCGGGCAGGCCTTAGGCCTGCACCAATAGTTTTTTGGCGCGCTGCAATATCCAGCGGCAGCCGATAGTGGCACGGTTCCAAATCAATTGGTGCAGGCCTGCGGCCTGCCCGCCGGAGGCCCTTTAATCTTGGACTCGATTGCAGCTTGATTGAATCACTCCACCCCGCTCATCCCGAGCGAAGTCGAGGGACCAACTGAGGTGTGGGCGTGTCCCTCGACTTCGCTCGG
>CALDHQ010000644.1 GCA_937894055.1 uncultured Polymorphobacter sp. | reverse complement strand
GATCGCCGCCAGCCACGTCGTTATCGCACGCGCCGGGGCCTCGACGGTTGCTGAACTCGCCGTCGCCGGGCGCCCGTCGATCCTCGTGCCGCTGCCGATTGCCACCGACGACCACCAGACCGACAACGCCCGGACAATCGCCGACCTCGGCGGCGCACAGGTCATCGCGCAGACCGCTTTCACGCCCGCCGCCGTCAGCGCCGCGCTCGCGGCATGGCTGAACGACCCTGCCGCACTGGCGCGTGCTGCCGCCGGTGCACGACTGGCGGGCCGTCCCGATGCCGCGTCGGCGCTTGCCGATCTTGTTATTGCCGTTGCGGAGGCCGCATGAGTACCCGTCCCACCCCGCTCGTTTCGCCGGCGTTCGGCCGCCAGCTCGGCACGATTCACTTCATCGGCATCGGCGGCATCGGCATGTCGGGCATCGCCGAAGTCATGCACAACCTCGGCTTCAAGGTGCAGGGTTCGGACGTTGCCGAAGGCTATGTCGTGCAGGGCCTGCGCGACCGCGGCATCAATGTCACCATCGGCCACAAGGCCGAAAACCTCGGTGACGCCGCCGTTGTAGTGACCTCGACCGCGATCCGCCGCGACAATCCCGAAGTCGAACGCGCGCTCGAACGCCGCATTCCCGTCGTGCGCCGCGCCGAAATGCTCGCCGAACTGATGCGGCTGAAGTCCTGCGTCGCCGTCGCCGGCACGCACGGCAAGACCACCACGACCTCGATGGTGGCGGCACTGCTCGATGCCGCGGGGTTCGACCCGACGGTCATCAACGGCGGCATCATCAACAGCTACGGCTCGAACGCCCGGCTTGGCGCCGGCGAGTGGATGGTCGTCGAAGCCGACGAAAGCGACGGCAGCTTCCTGCGGCTCGGCGGCACCATCGGCGTCGTCACCAACATTGATCCCGAACATCTCGATCACTACGGCAGCTTCGACAAGGTCAAGGATGCCTTCGTCCAGTTCGTCGAGCATGTGCCGTTCTACGGCGCCGCCGTGCTGTGCATCGACCACCCCGAAGTCCAGGCCATCCTGCCGCGCGTGCAGGACCGCCGCATTGTCACCTATGGTTTCAGCGCCCAGGCCGATGTCCGCGGCGAGGCCGTTACGCCGGTGCCGGGCGGAAATCGCTTCGCGGCCGTCATCCGCAACCGCGACGGCAGCACGCGCCGCATCGACGATCTGATGCTGCCGATGCCCGGCCGCCACAATGTCCAGAATGCGCTGTCGGCGGTTGCCGTCGCGGTCGAGCTGGGGATTGCCGATGCCGACATCATCACCGGCTTCGCACGCTTCGGCGGCGTCAAGCGACGCTTCACCAAGGTCGGCGAAGTCAGCGTCGAAGGCGGCACCGCGACGATCATCGATGACTATGGCCACCACCCGGTCGAGATCAAGGCCGTGCTCGCCGCGGCGCGCGAAGGCGCGCAGGGCCGCGTCATTGCCGTCGTCCAGCCGCACCGCTTCACGCGGCTGCAGTCGCTGATGGCCGAGTTCCAGACGGCGTTCAACGATGCCGATGCCGTGCTGGTTGCGCCGGTCTATACGGCGGGCGAAGCACCGATTGCCGGCGTCGACAGTGATGCACTGGCGACCGGACTAAAGCGCGCCGGCCATCGCTCAGTCGGCACTGTGACCGGTGCCGATGATCTCGCGGTGCGTCTGGCGGCGATGATCGCCCCCGATGACATGGTCATCTGCCTTGGCGCCGGCGACATCACCAAATGGGCCGCCGGGCTGGCGGCGGCGATCAGCACCGCGCGCGGTGGCGGATGAACGCCGCACCGCGCCTTGCCCATCCCGCCCTGCCGCCGCTGCGCGGCAGCGTTACCGCGCATGCCAGCCTTGCCGATTTCATCTGGTTCCGCACCGGTGGCGATGCCGAATGGCTGGTGCGACCTGCCGATGTCGATGACCTGTCGACGTTTCTGTCGGCGCTGCCTGCCGATGTGCCGGTGCTGCCCGTCGGCGTCGGCTCGAACCTCATCGTTCGCGACGGCGGCGTGCCCGGCGTGGTTGTGCGCCTGCCCAAGCGTTTTGCGCAGGTCAGCGTGGAAGGCGATATCGTCACCGCCGGTGCGGCGGCTATGGGCATCACCGTCGCGAGTGGCGCGCGCGACGCAGCGCTTGCCGGCCTCGAATTTTTGCGCGGCATCCCCGGCACGGTCGGCGGCGCGGTGCGGATGAACGCCGGCGCCTATGGCCGGGAAGTTGCCGACTGCCTGATCGACGCCACCGTCGTCCACCGCGATGGCCGCGTCGAAACGCTGGCAGCCGCTGCACTGGGCTTTTCGTATCGCCATTCGGGGCTTGAAGACGGTGCCGTCGTGGTCAGCGCGCGGTTTCGCGGGCGGCAGGGTGACAAGGCCGCGATCACCGCCGAAATGGAACGCATCGCCGCCGAGCGCGAGGCCTCGCAGCCGCTGCGTTCACGTACCGGCGGCTCGACGTTCAAGAACCCGCCGGGCGAGAAGGCTTGGCAGCTCGTTGACGCAGCCGGCTGCCGTGGCCTGAAGATTGGCGGCGCGCAGGTCAGCGAGAAGCACACCAACTTCCTGCTCAACACCGGCAAGGCGAGCAGCGCCGACATCGAGGCTTTGGGCGAGGAAGTCCGGGCGCGGGTCAAGGCGCAGTCGGGTATTGAACTTGAGTGGGAAATCCAGCGCGTGGGTGTGAAGCAATGACGGCGCGGCTCCATGTGGCCGTGCTGATGGGCGGCTGGTCGAACGAGCGCCAGGTCTCGCTGACGTCGGGTGCCGGCATTGCTGCCGCACTGCGCCGCCTTGGCCACAAGGTCACGGAAATCGACATGGACCGCGATGTCGCGTTGCGGCTGCGCGAGATCGCCCCCGATGTGGTGTTCAACGCGCTGCACGGCACGCCCGGCGAAGACGGCACCGTGCAGGGCATGCTCGATCTGATGGGTATCAAATACACGCATTCGGGGCTGACCGCGTCGGCGATTGCCATCGACAAGCAGCTGACCAAGGCAATCCTCGCGCCGCGCGGCATCCGCATGCCCGGCGGCCATGTCGTCAAATCGGCATCGCTGCACGACGGCGACCCGCTGCCGCGCCCCTATGTGTTGAAGCCGGTCAACGAAGGCTCGTCGGTCGGTGTCGCCATCGTCACCGATGCGTCGAACTACGGCAACCCGATCGCGCGTGATGCCGAAGGCCCGTGGCAGCAGTTCGACGAACTGCTCGCCGAGCCGTTCATCGCCGGCAAGGAACTGACCGTTGCGGTCATCGACGGCGAGGCGTTGGCAGTGACCGAATTGATGCCGACGCAGGGTTTCTACGACTATGACGCCAAATACACCGACGGGCTGACGGTCCACCAATGCCCCGCCGAATTGCCCGCCGACGTCACGCAGGCGGCAATGAAGATGGCGGTCGACGCGCACAACGCGCTCGGTTGCATGGGCGCGACGCGTTCGGACTTCCGCTATGACCCCGCCCAGGGTCTCGCCGGGCTTTACCTGCTCGAAGTCAACACCCAGCCGGGCATGACGCCGCTCAGCCTGGTGCCCGAGCAGGCCAAGTATCGCGGTATCGACTATGACGCGCTGGTGGCGCGCATCGTCGCGAGTGCGCTGGCATGAGCAGCGTCGCCCTCAAGCGCGGCGAAGTCCGCAAGCGCCCCGCCGCGCGGCGCCCGGCGCCGCAGCCGGCGGTGCGGCGCATTGCGGTGCCGATTTCGGCGGCAGTGCTGCGGCGTAACGCCATTGCGGCATTCGCCGTGCTGGCGCTGGCGGCGGGCGTGGTGGTCATCACGCTGCTCGGGCTGCCGCAGCAATGGTGGATGGCAACCGCGCAGGCCGCAGGCCGCGCCGGTTTCGAGGTCAAACACGTCGAAGTCTCGGGCGTTCAAAAGTCCCCCAAGCTGCCGGTCTATGCGGCAGCGCTCGACGGTCCGACCAACTCAATGCTGCTTGTCGATCTCGACTCGGTGCGCGACCGGCTGCGCGCACTGCCCTGGGTTGCCGACGCCAGCGTGTCACGCCGCCTGCCTGATACGCTGCGCGTGACGATTGTCGAGCGCGCGCCGATGGCGCTGTGGCAGTACAAGCATCAACTCGCGGTCATCGACAAGAGCGGCACGGCGCTGACGCGCGAGAACCTCGAAACCTATGCCAAGCTGCCGCTGGTCGTCGGTCCCGGTGCCAATACGCAGGCGCATGATTTGCTGGTGCTACTCGCCACCCAGCCCGATATCGCTGACAAGGTCGACGCAGCGACGTTCGTCGGCACCCGCCGCTGGGATGTGCGCTTCAAGTCGGGCGAGACGCTGGCGCTGCCCGAAGGTCGCGCCGCGGCCGCCAAGGCGCTCGCCAGCTTCGCCAAGCTCAACCGCGGTAACCAGCTGCTCGACCGCGGCTTTGCGCGCTTCGACATGCGCTTGCCCGGCAAGATGACGGTGCGGGTGCGCAGCGACGTCGGCAGCGCCAGCCCCGCACCGCGCGAGATGTCGGTATGAGCGCCGCCAAGGTAAATCGCGGCGTTGGCCGCAGCGAGCGCACCATCGCGGTGCTCGATGTCGGCACGTCGAAGGTCGCGGCGTTGATCGCGATGATCGGCAGCGAAGGCAATGAACCGCGCGTCATCGGCACCGGCCAGCGCGCCTGCCAGGGCGTCCGGCGCGGGCTGGTCGCCGATATGGAAAAGACCGAAAGCGCGATCCGCGCGGCGATGGACCAGGCTGAACGCAGCGCCGGTGTCACTGCGGACGCTGTCTATGTGAACATCTCGGCAGGCGGGCTCGACAGCGAGGTCGTGACCGTTGAAATCGACATCGCAGGCCATGCCATCACCAAGATCGACATCGACACGCTTCTGGCCGCCGGGCGCGCGCGCATCGACCCGGGCACCCGCGCCGTGCTGCACGCCCAGCCGGCGCTGTATACGATTGACGGGCTGGCCGGCGTCGCCAATCCGTTCGGCTTCCACGCCGACCGGCTCGGCGTCGACATCCATGTCGTCACTGCCGAGACGCCGCCGATCCGCAATCTCGACCTTGTCGTGCGCACCGCGCATCTGGGCGTTCACACGATTGTCGCGGCGCCGGTGGCTTCGAGCCTCGCCTGCCTGGCACGCGAGGAGCGCGAGCTTGGCGTTGCGCTGGTCGAAATCGGCGCGGGCGTCACCAATGTCGCGGTGCACGCCGGCGGGCAGTTGGTCGGGCTGGCGTCGATCGCCATGGGGGCCGGTGATATCACCAACGACATCGCCAGCGCCTTTGCCACCAAGCGCAGCCATGCCGAGCGGTTGAAGACGCTGC
>CALDHQ010000643.1 GCA_937894055.1 uncultured Polymorphobacter sp. | reverse complement strand
ATGACATCGTCAATGCCGCCGGCGTCGCCAAGGGCAGCTTCTACAACCACTTCGCCGACAAGGCCGCGCTGGCGGCAGCAGTTGGCGACCACATCCGCGCCGATATCGAAACACGTGTCGATGCCGCCAACGCCGGTGTTACCGATCCGGCGCTGCGTCTGGTGCGCGGCATCTGCGTCTATGTCGATTTCGCGCTCGCCGACGCCGCACGGGCCCGCATCATGGCGCGCGGCCTGCGTGCCGCTGCCGCAACGCCGGGCGGCAGCGCGATCGATCTGCACGCCGGCTTGCGCGCCGATATCGCGCTCGGGCTTAGCGCAGGACGCTTTGCGCTGCCGACCAGCGACGTCGGCACGTTGTTCGTCGCTGGCGTCGGCGAGGCCGCACTCGCGGCAGTGCTGGCACCAACGACGACGCCGCAATTCGCCATCCTGCTCGCCCAACAACTCTGCGCGCTTGTGCTCAAGGCGTTCGGGCTACCTCAGGACGAAGCTGAGCGCATCGCGGCGCAGGCCGCGCACGACGTGATCACGCTCGACTGAACTGCCGGGGGTAGCGCTGCGCCGCGCGAGTCCCTAAGTCTGCATCATGCTTACCGTTGATGCCGCGCTTGACCGCCTGACCCATTCGCTCGCTGCTGCAAAGCGGCTCGGTGCCGACAGCGCCGACGCCATCTACGTCGGCGACGGCTCGACCGGCATCGGCGTGCGCATGGGCGTGCTTGAGGACATTGGCCGCTCCGAAGGTGAGGAGGTCGGTCTGCGAGTGTTCGTCGGCCAGCGCTCGGCCAGCGTGTCGAGTTCGGACCTATCGGTCGATGCGTTGCAGCAAGCCGTCGAACGCGCCGTCGCGATGGCGCGCGAGGCGCCCGAAGACGCCTATGCCGGCCTCGCCCCCGCTGAACTGCTGATGCGCGACACGCCCCGCGATCTCGATATCGATGACGGCGGCGAGATTTCCGCCGGAACGCTCAAGGACATGGCGCTCGCCGCGGAAGATGCTGCGCGCGCTGTCGCTGGCGTCACCAACAGCGAAGGCGGCTCGGCCAGTTCGGGGCGCGCGGTCATGGCGCTCGCCACCTCGACGGGCTTTGCGCGCGGCTATCACGGCACCAGCTACGGCGTGTCGGCAAGCGTCATCGCCGGCGAGGGCACCGGCATGCAGCGCGACTATGCCTATCACAGCAGCCGCTACGCGACCGATCTCGAAACCCCCGAAAGCATCGGGCTGCGCGCCGGCACGCGCGCGGTGCGGCGCCTCAATCCGATCAAGCTCGACACCCAGTCGCTGCCGGTGGTGTTCGACCCGCGCGTTGGCGGCGGCATGTTGTCGGCGCTGATCGGCGCGATCACCGGCGGTGCCATTGCACGCAAGACCAGCTTCCTGCTCGAGGCACTCGGCACCCAGGTGTTCGCACCGGGCATCCGCATCATCGACCAGCCGCATCGGTTGCGCGGGCTGCGATCAAAACCGTTCGACGGCGAAGGCCTGCCGACCGCCGAACGCGCCATCATTGAGGACGGCGTGCTCACCGGCTGGCTGATGGAATCGGCATCGGCGCGGCAGCTTGGCCTGGCGCCCACCGGCCATGCGTCGCGCGGCGTGTCGGGACCACCGGGCGCTGGCACCAGCAACCTCCACATGGCGGCGGGCACCACCAGTCGCACCGACATGATCGGCTCGATCAAATACGGGCTCTATGTCACCGAAATGATCGGCATGGGCGTCAACGGCCTGACCGGCGACTATAGCCGCGGCGCCAGCGGCTTCCTGATCGAAAACGGCGAGCTGACCGTACCGGTCGCCGAAGTCACCATCGCCGGCAATCTGAAGGACATGTTCCGCGCCATTGTCCCCGCCGATGACCTCGAGTTCCGCTACGCAACCAACGTCCCTACATTGCGTATCGACGGCATGACGCTGGCCGGTGCCTGACACCCAAGCTGCCGACCGCGCGCTGCTCGTCGAAGCAGCACGCACCGCCGGCGAACTCGCCGCCAGCCTGTTCGACCGCAATGTCCGCAGCTGGGACAAATCGCCGGGCAATCCGGTCTCCGACGCCGACATCGCCGTCGACAGCTTCCTCAAGCGCCGGCTGATCGAAGCGCGCCCCGATTATGGCTGGCTATCCGAAGAAACCGCCGATGATGCCGCACGCCGCGACCGTCGCCGCGTCTGGGTCGTCGACCCCATCGATGGCACCCGCGACTTCCTGCGCGGCCGCAGCGGCTGGGCGGTGTCGGTGGCGCTGGTCGAGGACGGCGTCGCCATACTCGGCGCGCTTGCCGCACCCATCCGCGGCCAATTGTTCGTCGCCACGCGCGGCAGCGGCGCAACGCTCAACAATGCGCCGATTGCCGTTTCGGGACGCAGTGCGCTCGCCGGCTTGTCGATGCCAATCGACCCGCAAGGGCTGACGGCGCCGTTCTGGCCCGAGCCCTGGGACGCCGTCGCGGTCGAAAAGCCCAACAGCCTCGCGCTGCGCATCGCCAAGGTCGCCAGCGGCGAGGCCGATGCCTTCCTCGAAGGCCGCAGCATCTCCGAATGGGACATCGCCGCCGCCGCGCTGCTGCTCACCGAAGCCGGCGGCACCGTCAGCGACCGCAACGGCGCGGCGCTGGCGTTCAACCGCGCCAGCCCGACGGTGCATGGGCTGGTGGCCGCGACGCCGGCGCTGCACGCTGAAGTTGCGCGGCGGCTGGGGGCGGGTATTGCGGCGCTGTCGGAAGTGCGGCGCGCGGCGTTGAACCGATAGTACTAGGCTGTATCGACATTCAGGATTCCCAACGGTCGTGATGTCTGATTCATAGGTTTCCGCGATTTGCGGAGCGTGTGATGGGCATCAAGCGATATGAGGTGAGCGAAGCGCAATGGCAGCGGATAGCGTTATTGTTGCCGGGCAAGGCGTCTGACCCGGGACGGACGGCTACTGATAACCGTCTGTTTGTGAACGGTGTTTTGTGGGTTCTACGGTCGGGCGCGCGCTGGTCTGACCTGCCAGAGCGCTATGGCAAGTACAAGTCAGTGCACAAGCGCTTTACCCGCTGGGCGCGGGCAGGTGTATGGGAGTGCGTTTTCCACCTGCTCGCCCGCGACAGGGACAACGAGTATTTGATGATCGACAGCTCGATTGTCCGCGCGCACGCTCAGGCCTCCACCGGCCAAAAAGGGGGGTCCGTGACCAGGCTCTGGGGCGCTCCCGAGGTGGACTGACGAGCAAGTGGCACGTCGCGGTCGACAGCTTTGGTCGGCCGGTGCGCTTCATTCTCACCGGCGGCAACGCCAGCGATGCCAGCTTCGCCATCCCCTTGCTCGCCAGCTTGTCGGCGCGTTATGTGATCGCCGACAAAGCCTATGACGGCCATGCCATCCTCAATCATATTGAAGGTAGCGGTGCCCGCCCGATCATCCCGCAACGTACCTGCATGCCGCGCAAACGCGCCTTCGATCCTGCAATCTACAAACTGCGAAACCGCGTCGAGCGAACCATCGGAAAGCTCAAACAGCTTCGTCGGATCGCAACCAGATACGACCGAATCCCCGAAAACTACCTCGCAAGCCTATATCTCGCTGCACTCGCGTTCTGGTGCTGAATGTCGATTCAACCTAGTCCCTGCACCCGTTTGTTTGGCGCTCTTCAAATGGGTGCAGGCCTCAGGCCTGCCCGCCGGAGGCCCTTGAACCTACCCCGCCACCGGCGGATACAGCCGCACGCGGCGCACCATGCGCGGGTCGCCGTCGATGACTTCGAAGCGCCAGCCGTCGGGGTGGGGGATGGTTTCGCCGACCGCCGGCACGCGGCCCGCGAGCATGAACACCATGCCGCCGAGCGTATCGACATCCTCGCCGATTTCGACATTGGCGAAGTTGTGGCCGGTGGTTTCGGCGAGTTCGGTCAGGTCGAGCCGCGCATCGGCTTCGTAGATGCCGCCGCCGATTTCCTGGAGCAGCTGCGCGTGGGTGTCGTCGTGTTCGTCCTCGATATCGCCGACGATTTCCTCGACGAGATCCTCGATGGTGACGAGGCCGTCGGTGCCGCCGAATTCATCGACGACGATCGCCATGTGGGTGCGCCCGGCGCGCATCCGCGCCAGCAGGTCGAGCACGCGCATCGATGACGGGACATAGAGCACCGGCCGCAGCAGCGTTTCGACCTTGAAACTGGCGAACGGTGCGCTCGAGACATTGTCGTCGAAGGTTTCGGCGATGACCGCGTAGACGTCCTTGACGTGGATCATCCCGACGACGAGGTCGAGGCTGTCGCGGAACACCGGCATGCGGCTGTGGCCGGCTTCGCGGAACAGCGCGACGAGGTCGGCGAAGCTGTCATCGATGTCGAACGCCACGATATCGGCGCGCGGCACCGCGACGTCATCGACGTCGTGTTCGCCGAAATGCAGCAGATTCTTGAGCATCGTGCGCTCGACCGCCGACAGGTCGTCGCGGTCGTCTGGCTCGCCGACATGCTCGTCGATGGCTTCTTCGAGGCTGGCGCGCAGGCTGGGTTCGGCGCCAGCGCCGCTGAGCAAATCGCGCAGGCCGCGCCAGATCCGGCTGCCTAAATCGCTGGTTTCGCTACTACTTTGGGGGTCCGCCATGTCAGCCGTCCGCCCGCTCAGACGCTATCGGCATAGGGGTCGGCCACGCCGAGACCGGCGAGTGCGCTGCGTTCGAGCATCTCCATATGCTCGGCCTGCCCCTCATCTTCATGGTCATATCCTAGCAGGTGCAGCGTGCCGTGCACAATCAGGTGCGTGGTGTGATGCGCGATGCTGATGCGTTTTTCGGCCGCCTCGCGCGCCACTGTTTCGGCGGCGAGCACGATATCGCCGAGCAGGATTTCGCCGTCGTCGCTGTCCGACAGACTGTCGAATAGGTCGGGCGCCACCATCGGGAACGACAGCACGTTGGTCGGCTTGTCCTTGCCACGGTAGTCGCGGTTGAGCGTCTGCACCTCCCCGTCATCGCTGAAGCGCACCGACACTTCGGCCGCCGCCGCAAGCTTGGCAATACCGGCATAGGGCGTCTGCGCGAGTGCGGCGGCGCACGCCTTGGCGGCGAGTCCCTCCCAATCGGCAGCCGCATCCCAGTCACCCGCCGCGATATCGGTTTCGACGGTCAGCATGGCGGGCAGCCAGGTTGTCGGTCAGGCATCCTTGGGCGGCCCTTCATAGGCCTCGACGATGCGGCCGACGATCGGGTGGCGGACGACTTCGCTCGCCGAAAAGCGCATCGTCGCGATGCCTTCGACGTCCTCAAGCTTGCGCACCGCATCGGCCAGCCCAGACATCGCCGGGTTGGGCAGATCGACCTGGTTGGGGTCGCCGCAGACGACCATGCGCGAGCCCTGGCCGAAGCGCGTCAGGAACATTTTCATTTGAAGCGGTGTTGTATTTTGCGCTTCGTCGAGGATGATGAACGCGCTCGCCAAGGTGCGGCCGCGCATGAAGGCCAGCGGCGCGATTTCGATTTCGCCCGACGCCAGCCGGCGTTCGACCTGTTCGGCGGGCAGCATGTCGTACAGCGCGTCGTACAGCGGCCGCAGGTAGGGGTCGACCTTCTGGCTCAGGTCGCCGGGCAGGAAGCCGAGCTTCTCGCCGGCCTCGACCGCCGGGCGCACCAGCAGGATGCGGCGGATCTGTTCGCGCTCCAGGGCATCCACGGCGCAGGCCACGGCCAGGTAGGTCTTGCCGGTACCGGCCGGGCCGATGCCGAAATTGATGTCGTGCTCAAGGATCGATTTGACGTAAAGCTGCTGGTTGGCGCCGCGCGGGCGGATCATGCCTTTGCGGGTCTTCAGGCTGATACTGGCATCGCCCTTGGCGCTGCCCAGGTCTTCCACCGCAGATTCCTGCAAGAACAGGTGCACCATGTCTGGGGTCAGTTCGCAGGCCATGGTTTCCCGGTACAGGCGGCGCAGCAGGAATTCTGCCGCCTGAGTGCGGCGTGCGTCGCCGATCAGTTCGAACTGGTTGCCGCGGTTGCGGATTTCGATGGCCAGACGCTGTTCTATCAGGCGCAAGTGCTCGTCGAGCTGTCCGCACAGGTTGGCAAAACGCTGGGCCTCGAAGGGCTCAAGGATGAATCTGTGGAGTTCCAGGGTCGCGTTCAAGGTAATGTGCTGGCCGCCTGATGGCTGAAAAGAGTGCAGAAAAGAAGGTGCAAGAATAAACCCCGATAGGCGCTGCGGGAAGTCGCAGGGCGTCGAACGCTGCTGGTTGGTGTGTGCTGAAGGGCAGCAATCTACTCAAGCAGCGAGCCGCGCAGTGAGTGGGGCAGCGCGTCATCGATGCGCACATCGACGAACTGCCCGATCAATCCGGCATTGCTGCAGGGGAAATTGACGATGCGGTTGTTCTCGGTACGTCCCTGAAGTTAGCCCGGGTCGCGCTTGGAAAAGTCGGTCACCAGAATGCGCTGGGTGCTGCCAACCATGCGCCGGCTGATCTCGAAACCCTGCTGGTTGATGCGGTTCTGCAGGATTTGCAGGCGCTGCTTTTTCAGCTCATCCGGTGTGTCGTCCGGCAAGTCAGCCGCCGGCGTGCCGGGGCGGGCGCTATAGACAAACGAGTAAGAGAAGTCGAAGCCGACCTCTTCGATCAGCTTCATGGTTTGCTCGAAATCTTT
>CALDHQ010000642.1 GCA_937894055.1 uncultured Polymorphobacter sp. | reverse complement strand
GATCTACACAGGCGAAGACACTCTTTCCCTACACGACGCTCTTCCGATCTCGCCTATGCCGCGCCGCTCGGGATGCTTGAGGCCGGCGCCGACACGTTTGCCGGCCAGATCCCGACCATCCTGAAGTGCAACAGCTCGAACAGCTGGGCCGGCGCGCCGAACCAGGCCGTCACCGGCACCGTCGATGACGCGCTGCGCCTCGGCTGCGCCGCGATCGGCTTCACCGTCTATCCGGGCTCGGATTATTTCTTCGACATGCTCGAGGAATTCCGTGAACTCAGCGCCGAAGCCAAGGCGTCGGGCATCGCGTCGGTGCTGTGGAGCTATCCGCGCGGCGGCGACCTGAAGAAGGAAGACGAACTCGGGCTCGATGTCGGTGCTTACGCGGCGCACATGGCGGCGCTCGCCGGCGCGCACATCATCAAGGTCAAGCTGCCCAGCGACCATGTCGCGCAGAAGGACGCCAAGAAGCCCTACGAAGGCATCGATTCAAAGACCCAGGCAGCTCGGGTCCGCCACGTCGTGCAGAGCTGCTTCCAGGGCCGCCGCATCGTCGTGTTCTCGGGCGGCGCGACCAAGGGTGCCGATGCGGTGTTCCAGGATGCCCGCGACATCCGCGACGGCGGCGGCAACGGCTCGATCATCGGCCGCAACACCTTCCAGCGTCCGCGCGACGAGGCGCTGGCGATGCTCGACAAGATCGTCAAGATCTACAAGGGCAAGGAATAGTCACACGCGGGCGGTGGTCGGCAGAACCCGGCCGCCGCCCGGTTTGTTGTTTGGGGAGCGAGCGATGCGATTTGCCGGCAAGACTGCCGTTGTCACCGGCGCCGCATCGGGTATCGGCAAGGCGACCTGCCTGCGGCTGGCATCCGAAGGCGCGACCGTCATCGCCGCCGATATCGATGACGCCGCAGGGCAGGAGCTCGCCAGCACCTCGAACGGCAAGATCATCTTCAAGCATTGCGACGTGTGCAGCGACGCCGACATCAAGGCGCTGATGGACTTTGCCGCCGCAAAGACCGGCGGCATCGACATCGTCTTCAACAATGCCGGCGCCGGTGGCGCGCCCGAGCCTATCGACCAGATTGATGCGGCCGGCTGGGACCGGACGATGGATCTGCTGCTGCGCTCGGTAGCGATGGGCATCCGCCACGCCGTGCCGCACATGATCGGCCGCCCCGGCGCGTCAATCATCAACACAGCAAGCGTCGCCGCACTGTCGACGGGCATGTCGCCGACCGCCTATGCGGTGGCCAAGGGCGGCGTGCTGCACCTGTCGAAACTCGCGGCGGGCGACCTTGCCAAGCACGGCATCCGCGTCAACGCGATCTGCCCGGGCTTCATCAAGACCAACATCTTCACCGCGTCGATGGACTTGGATGCCGACAAGAAGGCACTGGCCAACGGCGTCATCGCACAGCTTGCAGACTCGGCGCAGCCGGTGGCGCGCGGCGGGCGTCCCGAAGACATCGCCGGCACCGTGGCGTTTCTCGCCAGCGAGGATGCCGGCTTCATCACCGGTACGCATATCCTCGTCGATGGCGGCCTGACGATCGGACCGCGCCACAGCTGGGACCCCGAAGCGCCGGGCATGATGACGGCGCTGCGCGCGCTGGCCGAAACGCCCGACGCCTAGCCGCCTACCAGCGGTTGCGGACCTTTTCGGCAAAGCCGATCAGGTCTTTGACCGCCAGCCGCGTGCCGTCATCGAGCACCGCAGTGCCCGAAAACCGTCCGAACACCTGATGCTGGTCGGTCTTGAAGATCGCCAGGTCGACCTTGTCGGCGCGGTCGATGATCGGCACGAAGTCCATTTCGAAGCGGCCGTCGCTGCTGGTGAAGCGCCAAGGTGCCGCATCGGGCGCGCCGTCGGGCATGTGGAAGGTGACATCGGCCAGCTTGTGCGCGCGGCCGTCGAAAAACAGCATGTTTTCGGTCGCGGCGCTGGTGTCGCCGAAGCCGTAGCCGATGTTGAAGCCGAAGCGCCGCCCGTCGACCAGCCCCGATGCCGACCCCCAGTACCAGGTATTGTCATACGTCCAGACGCCGCGCCCCCAGTCGAGCACGCCGAACGCCGACGCCGGATCGAAGTGATGCGTGACGCCGCCGACGACGACCTCGCCGCGCGCCGGCAGGCAGTTGATTTTCTGGTTGTAGTAGAATGCCGTCGGCTTGTTCGCGAACGGCGTGGCGATGACCATGCGGTCGTCGGCGGGTTGGTCGAGCCAGAATTGTCCTTTCAGCCCGCGGCCGCCATCGAACCCTGGCGCATCGATGGTCAGCCGCCGCCCGCCGGGTTCATGGGCAAAGCTGGCGCTGATCTTCGGATGGCGCCCGACAACATCGCCTTTGTCGGCGCTGCCGGGGAGCTGCATCGACCCCATCGGCAGCGCTTTGCCGCCGCCAAAGTTGACCGCGGTGCGCGCTTCGAAATCCATCCATGACACGCCGACAAAGCCGACATAGCCATTGTCGGCGATAGTCAGCGCCAGCGCGTGGCTGGGGCTGGTGATGCAGTAATAATCCCACTCCTTGATGCGCACCGGCTGCGCCTTGATGCGCGCGCGGTCATAGTGGCGCACCTCGGCGGTCGCCCAGCCGCGTTCGACCAGCCGGCCGCGCGCATCGAGCAGTTCGCCGTTCGCCATTTTGTGCTGCATTGTCGCGCCTCAGATTGTCGTGCTTGCTGTGGCTTGCGACAGGGTTATGCTGGCGTCAACATCAGGCTTTGGGGAAATGCCATGCAACACCGTCCGCTCGGCCGCTCGGGGCTGACCACTGCACCGCTGGTGCTCGGCGGCAATGTCTTCGACTGGACCGCCGACCGCGCCGCCAGCTTCCGGCTGCTCGATGCCGCCGTCGATGCCGGGGTGAACCTCATTGACACCGCCGACGTCTATTCGGCGTGGGTGCCGGGCCACAAGGGCGGCGAATCCGAAACCGCGATCGGCGCCTGGCTGAAGGCGCGCGGCCCGGCAATGCGCGCGAAGGTGCTGATCACCACCAAGGTCGGCATGTGGCCGGCGCGGCCGGGGCTGGGGCGCGCCAACATCATCGCCGCGTGCGATGACAGCCTGAAGCGGCTCGGCATCGACACCATCGACCTGTATCAGGCGCACAAGGACGACGAGGCGACACCGCTCGACGAAACACTCGCGGCGTTCGGCGAGCTCATCGCGGCGGGCAAGGTGCGCGCCATCGGGGCGTCGAACTACAGCACGCAGCGGCTGCGCGCCGCGCTCGACGCCAGCGCTGCCGGCGGGCTGCCGCGCTATGAAACGCTGCAGCCGCTGTACAATCTGTACGACCGCCGCGCCTATGAGGGCGATTTGCAGGACCTGTGCGTCGCCGAAAGCATTGGCGTCATTCCCTATTACGGGCTGGCGTCGGGCTTCCTGACCGGCAAATACCGGTCGGACGCCGACTTCGGCAAAAGCGTCCGCGGTGGCCGCATGGCGAGCTATCTCAACGACCGCGGGCGGGCGATTCTGGCCGGGCTCGATGCCGTCGCGGCAGCCACCAACGCGACGCCGGCGCAGGTGGCGCTGGCCTGGCTGATGCGTCGCCCCGGCATTGCCGCGCCGATTGCCTCGGCCACCAACCTCGAACAGCTTGCCGACCTGACCGCCGCGATGCACCTCGACCTCGACACGCAGCAGATGGCGATGCTTGAATCTGCCAGCGCCGATTGAGCTGGGGAGGCCGCACGATTTAACCGGGCTTGGCGCTAGACGGCAGCATAGCCAGCGCATAGACCCATTTGACCAGCGCATGATTCAACCGGCGACAAAGCCGGGTTCATGCGCATCACAGGCAATTTTCTTGGGGATGAATACTCATGTCGATCGATTTCGAAGTTCCGGCGGAAGCCAAGGCTGTGCGCGAGCGCGTGCGCCAATGGGTGCATGACGAATGCATTCCGGCCGAAAAGGAACTCATCGCCGGCGGCGACTACAAGACCATCCTGAACAAGCTGCGCACCAAGGCGCGCGCGCAGGGGCTGTGGTGCCCGTTCATCCCCGTCGAACACGGCGGCATGGGCCTTGGCCCGCTCGCCAACGCGCTGGTGCAGATGGAGCTCGGCGAAAGCTTCCTCGGCGCGCTGTCGGTCAATAGCCAGGCGCCCGACGATGCCACCATCCTGACGCTGCTGACCTATGGCACCGAGGACCAGAAGGAGCGCTTCCTCAAGCCGCTGCTCAACGGTGAAAAGCGCATCTGCTATTCGATGACCGAAAAGGCCGCCGGTGCCGATGCCACCGGCATGCAGACGACCGCGGTCAAGGACGGCAACGAGAACTACATCCTCAACGGCGAAAAATGGTTTTCGAGCGGCGCCAGTGTCGCCGACATCGTTGTCATCATGGCGAAGACCAACCCCGAAGCGCCGCGCCACCAGCAGTTTTCGACGTTCATCGTCGAACTGCCCAACCCCGGCTACCGCATCATCCGCGACATCAAGACGATGTCGGCCGAAAGCGAGCTGTCGCATATCCTCGGCGGCGGCCATGCCGAAGTCGAAATCAAGAACCTTGTCGTGTCGGCGGACAATCTGCTCGGCGGCGAAGGCAATGGCTTCGGCATGGGGCAGCACCGGCTGGCCTATGGCCGCTTGCGCCACGGCATGCACAACGTCGCGATGGCGCAGCGCGCGCTCGATCTCGCGGCGGCGCACATCACCAAGCGCGAGACTTTCGGCAAGAAGCTGGCCGACCGCCAGGCGGTGCAGTTCATGATGGCCGAGTGCGCGACGCAGCTCTACATCGCGCGGCTGATGCTGCTGCACATCGCCTACAAGGCCGAAAAGGGCCTCGACCTGCGGCAGGAAAACTCGATCGCCAAGGTCTATCTGGCGCACATGGTCCACCATGTCGTCGATACCGCGATCCAGCTCCACGGCGCGCTCGGCTATTCGATGGATACGCCGCTGGCGCGCTGGTACACGCAGATCCGGTCGCAGCGGCTGGTCGACGGTGCCGATGAAGTCCATCGCTGGACGGTCGGCCGCAACGTCATCAAGGCGTTCCAGCGCGACGGCACCACGGCCGCTGCCGCGGGCGGCGACTTGCTGTAGAATATCGCCGTCGTTATTCCCGCGCAGGCGGGGAATCCATCTTCGACCAGCGCAAAGATGGATTCGCGCCTGCGCGGGAATGACACGGTTCAATTTTGCTTTCATCCGGTCTACCACGACGCGCATGACTGACGAACCTGACGAACTCATCCCGCTCGACCCCGAATTCGGCACGCGCTTCGAACGCGAGCGCCGGCCCAAGACGCAGCTGTATGTCGTGTCGCCACCGGTGTTCGACGCCGGCTTTCCGGCCAGGCTCGAAGCCGCGCTGTCGGGCGGGCCGGTCGCGGCTTTCCAGCTGCGGCTCAAGGGAGTCGATGATGCGGCGATTCTCGCCGCCGCCGCCGCATGCATCGAAGTCTGCAAGCGCCACGACGTCGCGTTCATCCTCAACGACCGCGCCGACCTTGCGAAGGCCTGCGGCGCCGACGGCGTCCACCTCGGTCAGAGCGACGGCTCGGTCAAGGATGCGCGCAAGCTGCTCGGCCCCGACGCGCAGATCGGCGTGACCTGCCACGACAGCCGCCATCTGGCGATGGAAGCCGGCGAAGCGGGCGCCGACTATGTCGCGTTCGGCGCCTTCTACGACACGACCACCAAGCCGTCGCATTACCGCCCGCGCCCCGACATCCTGAGCTGGTGGACGACGATCAGCCAGCTGCCGTGCGTGGCCATCGGCGGCATCACGCCGGCCAACGCCGCACCGCTGGTCGCCGCCGGCGCCGACTTCATCGCCTGCGTCAACGCCGTCTGGCTGCATCCCGATGGGCCGGGGGCAGGGGTCGCGTCGTTTGGAGCCGTGCTGGCTTGAAGCTGCTGGCTTGACAGATTGCGCCGCGTGTCAGACTGTATTGCCCTAGCAATACGATAACAGGGGTTTTCGATGTATTTCAAACTGTTGTGCGCGGCGGTTGTCGCCGCGCTGCTGCCGGTTACCGCGCAGGCCGCCGCGCCGGTGCAGGTCATGGTGCTTGGCACCTATCACTTCGGCAACCCCGGGCTCGACGTCAACAACATCAAGGCCGATTCGGTGCTGACCCCCGAGCGTCAGGCCGAGTTGGCGGCGGTAGCGCGCGCGCTCGCCGAATTCAAACCGACGCATGTCATGGTCGAAATGCAGAGTGACGCGCCCGATTTCGCGGTAGCCGAATATGCCCGTTTCAACGATGCGATGCTCGCCACCAAGGCGAATGAAATCGTCCAGATCGGCTACCGGGCGGCGCGCGTTGCCGGGCTCGCGACCGTCAACGGCATCGACGAGCAACCCAAGGCCGGCGAGCCCGACTATTTCCCCTATGACAAAGTCGAAGCCAGCGCCGCGAAGTTCGGCCAGACCGCGCTACTGACCGCTGCAAACGCGCCGATTGCCCCGTGGATGAAGGCGTTCGAGGCCGCGCAGAAAACGCACAGCGTCGCCCAGTTGCTGACGATGATGAACACGCCTGGTACGCCGGTTTCGGGGATGGCATTCTACTACGACATCCTGCCGCTCGGCGACGCCGATGACCAGGCCGGTGCCGACCTCAACGCCGCCTGGTACCTGCGCAACGCCAAGATCTTCGGCAAGGCGATGCACGTCGTAAAGCCCGGAGACCGCGTGCTGATCGTCTACGGGGCAGGGCACGGATTCTGGTTGCGCCACTTCGCGCAGAACGTGCCGGGTTACCAGTTGGTCGATCCGCTGCCGTATCTGGCGCGCGCAAAACTTGGCACGGCGCAAGCAAACCGCTAGAAGCCGCGCTTTCCGCACTTCCGGTGAGCCAGTTTCCATGAAAATCAACAGCGTCGATATCCGTCCGGGCAACATCCTCGAGTATCAGGGCGGCCTGTGGCGCGCGGTCAAGATCCAGCACACGCAGCCCGGCAAGGGCGGCGCCTATATGCAGGTCGAGCTCAAGAACCTGATGGACGGCCGCAAGACCAACGAGCGTTTCCGCTCGGCCGAAACCGTCGAGAAGGTCCGCCTCGACACGCGCGATTTCCAGTTCCTGTTCGCCGAAGGCGAAACGCTGACCTTCATGGACAAGCTCAACTACGACCAGATCACGCTCGACAAGGACCTGCTCGGTGACGCTGCCGACTTCCTGACCGACGGCATGGACGTGGTCATGGAAACCTATGAGGAAAAGCCGATTTCGGTGCAGCTGCCCGACCAGATCGAAGCCGTCATCCGTGACACCGAAGCGGTGGTGAAGGGCCAGACGGCGTCGTCGTCGTACAAGCCGGCAACGCTCGAAAACGGCGTGCGCGTCATGGTGCCGCCGTTCGTCACCGCCGGCACCAAGATCGTCGTCGATACCTACGCGCGCGAATACGTCCGCCGCGCCGACTAATTTCTTCCCTCTCCCCTTGCGGGAGAGGGCGACACGCGCGTCTTCGCGCGGCGGGGTGAGGGGGGCTTCGGCGCAGACGCTGGCGCTTGCAGATTACCCCTCACCCCGCTCGCCCCAGCATTCGCTGAGACCGAGTCGCCCTCTCCCGCAAGGGGAGAGGGGAATTGAAGGAAACGACATGGCCATCAAATCGGCGCTGATCACCATCATGGAAAAGGCCGCGCGCAAGGCGGCCCCCCGCCTGCGCCGCGATTTCAACGAGATCGAGGCGCTGCAGGTGTCGCGCAAGGGTGTCGCCGACTTCGTGTCGAACGCCGATCACGCCGCCGAAGCGACGATCCGCGAAATCCTGACGCACGCGCGCCCCGACTGGGGCTTGCTGATGGAGGAATCGTCCGAAACCCGCCATGCCGACCAGCAGGCGCGCTGGATCGTCGATCCGCTCGACGGTACCAGCAACTTCATCCACGGCCTCCCGCATTTCGCCATCTCGATTGCCGCCGAAGTCCAGGGCGAAGTCGTCGCCGGCC
>CALDHQ010000641.1 GCA_937894055.1 uncultured Polymorphobacter sp. | reverse complement strand
GAACCCAACCCCGCTCATCCCGAGCGAAGTCGAGGGACACGCCCACCCGTCAGCGTGTCCCTCGACTTCGCTCGGGATGAGCGGCGTGGGTTCAACGCAAATTGAAGCAGGTTACTTCACTGCCGCCTTCGCCTTGAACGGCCTGCCCTCATACACCGTCCCCCACACCTTGATATCGCGCAGCCCCGCCGCGCCGACGTCATAGGGGTTGCGGTCGACGACGGTGAAGTCGGCAATCTTGCCGGCGACGATGCTGCCGATCTTGTCTTCGAGGTGCAGGATGTACGCCGCGTCGATGGTGATGGCCCGCATCGCCTGGTCGAGCGTCAGCCGCTGGTCGGCCCCCATGACCTTGCCCGACATGGTTTCGCGCGTCACCGCGGTCCACGCCAGCAGCAACGGCTGCGCCGGCGCCATGGCAAAGTCCGAATGCAGCGACACCGTCACGCCGCGCGCCACCAGCCCGGCGAGCGGCGTCATGCTGGCGGCGCGGTCGGCGCCGAGCCCGACCTGCGCATAGCTGTCGCCGAGGTCGTAGAGATAGAAGGGGTTCGCCGACACCTGCGCGCCAAGGTCGGCGACGCGGCGGTTGGTCGCTTCGGTCGCATAGCCATAATGTTCGAGCGTGAAGCGCGGGTTGATGCGCGGGTGCTCGCCTTCGAGCTTCTGCAGCACGTCGAGCACCATGTCGTCGCTGGCGTCGCCGTTCGAGTGCACGTGAATCTGGTAGCCGGCGTTCCAGTAGCGCCGCGCCAGCGTTTCGAACGCCGCCGGCTCGGTCAGCCACTCACCGGCGTGGCCGTCGATATAACCGGGCGGGCGGATCTGCATCGCCAGGCTGAACATCGCGCCGTCGGCGAACAGCTTGACGGCGTTGTTGGTGAAGACGTGGTCGGTGTTGTGCTGCGCGGCGTCGGCGATGAACGCCTGCGCCGCGTCGGCGCCCTTGAACCCGGTCAGTGCCCCGACATCGGGGGTCAGCCGGACGCGCACCGGTGAGTCCGCAGCGCCGAAGTTGCGCGTCAGCGCGCCGACTTCAAGCTCCCAGTTGGTGCCGCCGGTGTTCATGTCGGCGACGGTCGTGATGCCGTTGTAGTTGAGATAATCGCGCGTTCGCAGGAACAGCTTGTCGACGCGTGCGGGGGCGAGCAGCGCCGGCCCGATCGCCGGCAATGCGCCCTTGAAGAAACCGGCTTCCCAGAAATGCCCGTTCGCCCAATCGACTTGCGGGTTGCCCTTGAGCTTGGCCTCGGTGACGCCGCGCGCCTCCAGATAGGCGAGCATCGGCGTGTTGCAGTAGATTTCATGCGCCGAACGCTGCCACACCATGATCGGCCGCGTCGTCGACAGGCCGTCGAGAATCTGCCGCGACATCGGGCCATGCGCGGGTTCGCTATAGCCCCAGGTCATGAAGAACGGGTCGTCGCCCTTGTCCGCCGCGAACGCGGCCTTGAGCGCCGCCATATAGGCCGCCGCCCCCTGCGTTGCCGGCGTCTTCACCCCCATGATGTCCCAGGGCTCGGGGGTGATCCACACGGTGCCGAACTGCAGCGCGCCGAGCAGCGGGTGCAGGTGCGGGTCGATCAGGCCCGGCAGCAGCACCTTGTCCTTGAAGCTTTCGTCGATGGTGTAGGGGCCGGACTTGAGCCACGGCGCGAGGTCGGCGAGCGAGCCGACGCCGAGAATCTTGCCATCGCGTACTGCCACTGCGGTGGCCGTCGGGCGCACCTCGTCCATCGTGACGATCTGGCGCG
>CALDHQ010000640.1 GCA_937894055.1 uncultured Polymorphobacter sp. | reverse complement strand
CCTTTGGTGCCAACAAGATGAAGTCATACCGCGTGGGAATCGCCGGCGGGCTGTCGTTGCTCGATGATCGGCTCCATGTCGTCGCCAGCGCCGAGCATTACTATACCGATCCCCTGAATCGTCGCTATTTCCCCATCATCGGCGAAGGTTGGGCGCTTACCGGAACGGGCCGGACTGCGGCGTCGCCTTTCACGCCATTCAGCGGGGCGCGAGCGGCGGTCTATGGCTATGGTGGCGCGATCGCGGCCGGCCCACTCGCGGGCCAGCAGTTCGGCTCGAACGGAAACCTCGTGCCGTTCAACGTCGGCACTCCCACGGATATCGCTGGCGTGAGCCAGGGCGGCGATGGAATCATCTTTTCGCAGACGGACGGCACGACCGGCTCGTCGCAGAAAGTGACCCAGCTTTTTATCCGGCCAGAGTATGAAGTCGGCGGCGGTGTGGTCCTTGAAGGCACCGGCCTTGGCGAAAGCGCTGGCGAGATGTCGTTCGGAACGGCATCGGGCGGCAATTCGGGCGCGGACCGCTTCATGCCCGGCGGCGAGGGCGCAATCACCGTGCCGATCATCACTATCGACGCCTATGTGGCGCGCGAAGGGCTCGATCGGCTCGATTTCGTCAAGATCGACAAGCGGCTGGTGGCCGACTTCGGCGGTGACAGCCGCGACCGTATCGTCGTCCAGTCGATCATCGAAATGGCGCACGGGCTGGGCATGTGCGTGATGGCCGAAGGCGTCGAAAATGCCACGCAGCTGGAAATGGCCGCCGCCGCCGGCTGCGACTGGTATCAGGGGTTCCACTGCGCCCCGGCGATGTCGGCGGAGGCGCTGGCAGTGTTCGTCAAATCATGGAATGCCGATGCTGCCGAACAGCCGGCGCCGCGCATCGCAAGTTGAGGGAGGAATTGGCCATGACGCCAGCAAGTGCAGTGACAACAGTCGACATGGTGTCCGATTTCATCTGCCCGTGGTGCTATATCGGCATGCGCAATCTCGATGCGGCGCTGACCGCCGGCCAGCCCGTCGCATGGCGCTGGCACCCGTATTTCCTCAACCCCGGGCTGCCCAAGGGCGCCGACCGCAACGCCTATATGATCGCCAAGTTCGGCAGCGTCGAACGCGCCCGCGAGCTCGGCAAGAATGTCGAGGCGGCCGCCGCCGACGCCGGGCTGGCGCTCGACCTGACAAAGGTCAAGCACCTGCCCAACACCGCCGACGCGCACCGGCTGATGCGCTGGGCGGCGGGGGCCGGCGTCGCCGATGCGGTGGCGCGCGCGCTGTTCGTGGCGCATTTCGAAGCCGGCGACGACATTTCCGACGCCGATGTGCTGGTGAAGATCGCCGAGGGCGCGGGCATGGACGGCGCGCTGGTCCGCGACCTGCTGGCGGGCGACGCCGACCGGACGTTGATCGAGGATCAGGCCGAGCGTGCGCGCGATTCGGGCATCACCGGCGTTCCCAGCTTCGTTTTGAACGGAAAACTGCTGGTCGTGGGGGCACAGCCGCCGGCGGCGCTGGCTTCGGCGCTGGAGCAGTCGGCGCAGCTGGCTTCGCAGACGGCTTGACGGTCGCGCCTTCGGCAATCCGCGCCAGCGATTTCGACAGCGCCAAGGCGCCCTTGAGCCGCGCATCGGTGCCGCCCCATTCGCCGCCGACGAACAGCTTCTGGTCGGGGCGGAACTTGGCGCGTTCGCCGAGCCGCGCGACATAGTCGAGAAGGCTGGCGGTGTTGCGGAAGCTGTTGTTCTGGAATGTCACCACCGCGCCCTTGGCACCGGCATCGACCTTGGCGATGTTGGCGCGCGTGCAATATTGCTTGATTTCGAGCACTGCGAGCAGGTTTGCGACCTCCTCGGGCAGCGTCCCGAAGCGGTCGATCATCTCGGCGGCAAAGCCGTCGATCGCGGCACGGTCGGGCAGTTCGTTGAGGCGCCGGTAGAGCGCCATGCGCAGGTTGAGATCAGGGACATAATCTTCCGGAATCAGGATCGGCGCATCGACGGTAATCTGCGGCGAGAATGCCTCGTCGGGCGCCCGCAGCCCGGCACCGGCAGCACGCGCCGCCAGGATCGCATCCTCGAGCATCGACTGGTAGAGTTCGAAGCCGATTTCGCGGATATGCCCCGATTGCTCGTCGCCGAGCAGATTGCCGGCGCCGCGAATATCGAGGTCATGGCTCGCCAGCTGGAACCCGGCGCCCAGCGAATCGAGGCTCGACAGCACGTGCAGGCGCTTCTCGGCGGTCTCGGTCATCACGCTGTCGGCGGGCGTCGTCATATACGCATACGCCCGCACCTTGGCGCGCCCGACGCGGCCGCGCAGCTGATACAATTGCGCCAGCCCGAAGCGGTCGGCGCGGTGGATGATCAGCGTGTTGGCGCTGGGGATGTCGAGCCCGCTTTCGATGATCGTCGTTGACAACAGCACGTCATATTTGCGGTCGTAGAAGGCGCTCATGCGCTCCTCGACTTCGGTCGGCGCCATCTGGCCGTGCGCCGTCACATATTTCACCTCGGGGACATTCTCGCGCAGGAATTCCTCGATATCGGGCAGGTCGGCAATGCGCGGCGTCACGAAGAACGACTGGCCGCCGCGGTAATGTTCGCGCAGCAGTGCCTCGCGCAGCACGACCTCGTCCCACGGCATCACATAGGTCCGCACCGCGAGCCGGTCGACCGGCGGCGTCGCGATGATCGACAGTTCGCGCAACCCCGTCAGCGCCATCTGCAGCGTCCGCGGGATCGGCGTCGCGGTCAGCGTCAGCACATGCACGTCGGTCTTGAGGTTCTTCAGCCGCTCCTTGTGGACGACGCCGAAGCGCTGCTCCTCGTCAACGATGACCAGCCCGAGGCGCTTGAACTCGACCGCCTTCGCCAGCAGCGCATGCGTGCCGACGACGATATCGACGGTGCCGTCGGCGAGGCCCTCGCGCGCCGCCTTGGCGTCGGCGGCGGTCACCAGCCGCGACAGCTGGCGCACCTCGATCGGCAGTCCGGCGAAACGCTCGCGGAAATTGGCGAAATGCTGGCGCGCCAGCAAGGTCGTCGGGCAGATCACCGCGACCTGATGACCCTCGATGGCGGCGGCATAGGCGGCACGCAGCGCCACTTCGGTCTTGCCGAAGCCGACGTCGCCGCAGACCAGCCG
>CALDHQ010000639.1 GCA_937894055.1 uncultured Polymorphobacter sp. | reverse complement strand
GGTGCTGGCAGCCGGCTTGTCGGTCATCTTTTTTGCCGGCCTGAGCTGGAAATTGGTGGCACCGCCGCTGCTGCTGGGTTTGTTGGCTGTCACCTTGCTGGTGGTGTTTGAGCCCGAATTGTGTGCTGACGGTGTCAGTTGGCCCTTGCTGCGCGAGTACCAGCAGCAACGGGTGTGCACGCTGTTGGACCCGAGTCGGGACCCGCTGGGCAAGGGCTTTCACATCATTCAGGGCATGATTGCGATTGGCTCTGGCGGTTTTTGGGGCAAGGGCTTCATGCAGGGCACGCAGACCCATCTGGAATTTATTCCGGAGCGCACCACCGATTTCATTTTTGCCGTGTTCGCCGAAGAATGGGGCCTGCTCGGCAACATGGTGCTCTTGTTCCTCTTTCTGCTCGTCATCGCACGCGGCATGGTCATCACCGCCAACGCGCCAACCCTGTTCACGCGCCTGCTGGGCGGCGCCTCCTACGACGCCGTCGGCACGCCGTTGACCGATGAGGTCATCGCCGACTGCCTGGCCGCCGACGCGGTGCTGATGGGCGCCGTGGGCGGTCCGCAATGGGCCGGCGTCGCGCGCCACCTGCGCCCCGAAGCGGGCCTGCTGCGTCTGCGCAAGTCGATGGACGTCTATGCCAACCTGCGCCCGGCCCTGTGCTTCGACGCCCTGGCCGACGCGTCGAGCCTCAAGCGCGAAGTCGTCGCCGGCCTGGACATCATGATCGTCCGCGAACTGACCGGCGGCGTCTATTTCGGCGAGCCGCGCGGCATCACCGATCTCGGCAACGGCGAACGTCGCGGCGTCAACACGCAGGTCTATACCAGCAGCGAAATCCGCCGTGTCGCGCGCGTCGCGTTCGAGCTCGCGGCCAAGCGCACCGGTCGCGTCTGCTCGGCCGAAAAGTCGAACGTCATGGAATCGGGGCTGCTGTGGCGCGAGGAAGTGCAGGCACTGCGCGACGCTGAATACCCGCATATCGACCTCAGCCACATGCTCGCCGACAACACCGCGATGCAGTTGGTCAAATACCCCAAGCAGTTCGACGTCATCCTTACCGACAATCTGTTCGGCGATATCCTGTCCGACGAAGCGGCGATGCTGACCGGCTCGCTCGGCATGCTGCCGTCGGCGGCACTCGGCGCCAAGGGCATGCCCGGATTGTACGAGCCGATCCACGGTTCGGCGCCCGACATTGCCGGCAAGGGACTGGCCAACCCGTGCGCGTCGATCCTCAGCCTCGCGCTGGCGCTGCGCTACAGTCTCGACCGCGGCGACCTCGCCGACCGCGTCGAAAAGGCGGTGGCCACGGCACTCGATCGCGGCGCACGCAGCGGCGATATCGGCGGCACGCTGGGGACGGTGGCGATGGGTGACGCGGTGCTGGCCGCGCTGGCGGGCTAGCGGCGGCTGGAGCGCAACTGCCAGGCCAGCGCGAAATTCAGGCAGCCAAAGACCAGCAGGTAGATCGCCAGCCGCCATGACAGTCCGGCATGCGGCGCCGCGAACAACGCCGCCGTAAACAGCACCGAAGCCATGCCGGCCGCGACCATGACGCGCTGTCCGGCATGGCCATCAAGCCGCGTTGCCGACATCAGAAGCAGGACGCCGCCAATACCGACGCGCAGCCCGATGACGATGACCAGCGAAAATTCGGGCAGCAGCGGGCGTGCGAACACCGCGGCCCCCGCTGCAAAGCCGACCAGTGCATCGGTGACGAGCAGCCACGCCCGGCCGTTCGGCGGTGCCCGCCAGATTGCGGCGATCATCAGCGCGGCGGCATCGGCGAATGCGTACAAGGCAAAGCTCGGCGTGAGCATGCGAATGCCGGAATAAAAGCGTATGACGAGCACCACGACGAGCGCGAGCGCCAGCACGCCGCGGACCGCGAACATTTGCCAGTTGGTTTCAAACTGCCGTCGCAGCGCGACGACGACATTCCCCGGATCGATAGCGACACCCACGTTCTAGACCCCCCGATCTGACCGGTTGGCATTATGACGCAAAAACCCTGAGTCGCGCGAGCCAAATTGCATCCGATTTCGCTCTATTCGCCGCGCTGCAACATCGTCAGCGCGAAGCATGTGATGCGCGGCATTGGCGCGCGCCGCACTTTGGGGTAAAGCGACCCCCCGCTGCCACCTACGGCAGCGCCTACGGAGTTGCATATGGCCTATCGAGTGGTCGTTGTCGGCGCGACCGGCAATGTCGGACGTGAAATGCTCAATATCCTTGCCGAGCGCGAGTTCCCGATTGCCGAGCTGGCAGCGGTGGCTTCGGCGCGCAGCCAGGGCGACATTATCGATTTCGGCGACACCGGCAAAACGCTCAAGGTCCAGAATCTCGACCATTTTGACTTCACCGGCTGGGACATTGCGCTGTTTTCGGCGGGCAGCGGCCCGACGAAGATTCACGCGCCGCGCGCCGCCGCCGCCGGCTGCACGGTCATCGACAACAGCTCGCTATACCGGATGGACGCGGACGTGCCGCTGATCGTGCCCGAAGTGAACCCGCACGCCATCGACGGCTACCGCAAGCGCAACATCATCGCCAACCCCAACTGCTCGACGGCGCAGATGGTCGTCGCGCTCAAGCCGCTGCATGATGCCGCCACCATCAAGCGCGTCGTCGTGTCGACCTATCAGTCGGTGTCGGGCGCCGGCAAGGAAGGCATGGACGAGCTGTTCGAACAGACCCGCGCGGTGTTCGTCGGCGACCCCAAGGCCGCGAAGAAGTTCACCAAGCAGATCGCCTTCACCGTCAT
>CALDHQ010000638.1 GCA_937894055.1 uncultured Polymorphobacter sp. | reverse complement strand
CGCGTATCCCGAAGCCCGCCTGGTTGCGCGTGCGTGCACCGACATCGCCGGCGTTCGCCGAAACGCGCCGGCTGATGCGCGCCAAGGGGCTGACGACGGTGTGTGAGGAGGCGGCGTGCCCCAACATCGGCGAGTGCTGGTCGCAGAAGCACGCGACGGTGATGATCCTCGGCGATACCTGCACACGGGCCTGCGCGTTCTGCAACGTCAAGACTGGCATGCCGCAACCGGTCGATCTGCTTGAGCCCGAACATCTTGCCGAAGCCGCTGCCGAGATGGGGCTTGAGCATATCGTGGTGACGAGTGTCGACCGCGACGATTTGGCCGACGGTGGAGCGGGTCAATTTGTCCGCGTCATTCAGCAACTGCGCAAGCGCGCGCCGAACACGACGATCGAGATCCTGACGCCCGATTTCCGCAACAAGGCGGCGGCCGCGGTCGAGGCGATCGTCGCGGCGCGGCCCGATGTCTACAACCACAACCTTGAAACCGTGCCGCGGCTGTACCCGACGATCCGCCCCGGCGCGCGCTACTATGCCAGCCTGCGGTTGCTCGAAACCGTCAAGCGGCTCGATCCGACGATCTTCACCAAGTCGGGCGTCATGGTCGGGCTCGGCGAGGAGCGCATGGAAATCCACCAGGTGATGGACGACATGCGCTCGGCCGACATCGATTTCCTGACGATGGGCCAGTATCTGCAGCCGACGCCGCGCCATGCCAAAGTCGTCGAGTTCGTGACGCCGGACGCCTTCAAGGCCTATGGTTCGATTGCGCGCGCCAAGGGCTTCCTGCTGGTCGCCGCCACGCCGCTGACGCGGTCGAGCTATCACGCCGGTGCCGACTTCGCCAAAATGCGCGACGCGCGAAACGCGCAACTGGCGCGCACGGCAAGCTAAGGTGCCGCAGCACCGTGAGACGCGGCGGATGCCCTATACCGCCGAGCAGATGTTCGACCTGGTCGCCGATATCGGCCGCTACCCCGAATTCCTGCCGTGGATCATCGCGATGCGCATCCGCACGCCGCACCCGGGGCATTTGTGGGAGGGCACGCACCCCGCGCCCGTCGACCCAGCGGCGCACCAGATCGTCACCGCAGACATGGTGGTGGGGTTCAAGGCGATCCGCGAACATTTCACCAGCCGCGTCACGCTCGACCGTGCGCGCCATGTCCATGTCGATTACCTCGACGGCCCGCTCAAATACCTCCACAACGACTGGCACTTCCGCGATGTGCAGGGGGGCTGCGAAATCGACTTTGCGGTCGAGTTCGAGTTCAAGACCAAGATGTTCGAAAAGATTGCCGGGATGTTCTTCGGCGACGCGCTGCGCAAGATGGTGGCGTCGTTCGAAGCGCGCGCTGCGGCAATGTATCCGCAGGCGCTGGCAGGCTAGCGCGCGAAGCCCCTTGCCGCGAAACGCCATCGCACCCTATGAGCAACGCTACAGGGTGAAAAGCCCGATGCGTGACAGGGGGCCAGCGTGGCAAGTTCGGATAGCGGTGCGACCAATGACGCGGGGCTGACGCTTGACCCCAAGCGCGACCGATTGGTGATTGTCGCCTCGTCGCTCGGCACTGTCTTCGAATGGTATGATTTCTTCGTCTATGGGACGAGATCGGAAGAGCACACGTCTGAACTCCAGTCACGCCAA
>CALDHQ010000637.1 GCA_937894055.1 uncultured Polymorphobacter sp. | reverse complement strand
CGTTAGCGAGGACTATCGCGCTGCGACGCTCGCCTTCGGGGTGGGCGACAGCCGCAGGTGCGCAATCTTCGAGATTGTCCGGCCAGGTACCACAATCGCGCTGGTCGACGAAGATGGAACGGAGCGCGCTATTCAGCCTGGCACACAGCTCCCCATCGTAGCAGGCTCGCACAGTTCGCTGTTGATTCGGAGCGATGACCTCGAAGCTGCGCTCGACATCCGCGGCGTGGTCCACGCCAATGCATTCGGACGTAGTGGGGCACGCCGCATAGGCTTGGCATCGCTAGTGGGTCCATCAGTACACAGCGAAATCAAATTGCTATCCCATGGAGACATGCGTCAGGCACGCATGCTTATTGAGGTGGTATCTGCGACAACACCTCACTCGTTCCATTTTGAGCGCGATCGTCGCAATGGCAAACTCGCAATTACTGCCGATTTTGGCTGCATCGTCGATGCGGTACAACTAAAGGTGCAAGACCTGTTGGGCTCCCCGGACATTGTTGTGGAACAAGCGCTTGGGAGGCGCCCGGTAGAACGACCGGCGGGTTCTCTTTTGGACGGAACAATCGAGCTCGTCACATCCAGCGCTTCGCGGCTGCATTTACGTCTGGCTGACGAAGATTGTTGGCCGGCGATAGCGATCGGCGAAATGGCTGTTCGAATCGAGGGTAGCGATCGCTGGAGTCCGCTTCGCAACCCGCGTGGCGACAGTTTTCCTATTTTGATGACGGAGTTCCTTCCTTCCGGCTCGCAGGCGGCAAGCCAACCGGGTGCCGCGGTCCTATTCGTACGCCTCGCCGATGTGCTCAATCGGTGCCATGCTCAGGAGTGCTGGGATGTCGTGCAAAAGGTTCAACATCTTTGGCGCGAACTCGGCGGTCTCTTGGCGGAATGTCAGGCTGGCCGGCAAGCGATCCTTAGAAGCTGGGGGCAGCCCCTTCCGCTCGATGTCAAACGGCGCGCAAACGGGACCCCTTTTGGGGCGAGATCGGCGTCGAACAGGGACCCCCTTTCCGCGCCGGGATGAAGGCCGCGCGACAATCGGGATGAGAGGCATTTGCGGGGCTTGCGGCGGAGGGCGGGCGTAGCCCGGCCGGAGGCGCAAGCCCCGCAATGTCGTTCTTTTCGCCTCCCCGCGCGGGCTATCAGCTGCGGTTCTTGAACCGCCAGCTGTCGTTGCCGGTTTCGACAATGTCGCAATGATGGGTGATGCGATCGAGCAGCGCGGTGGTCATCTTCGGATCGCCGAACACCGTCGGCCATTCGCCGAACGCGAGGTTGGTGGTGATGATCACCGAGGTGCGTTCGTAGAGCTTGCTGACGAGATGGAACAGCAGCTGTCCGCCCGAGCGGGCGAACGGCAGATAGCCGAGTTCGTCGAGCACGACGAGATCGAGACGCGCGAGCTGCGCCGCGATCGCACCGGCCTTGCCGAGGCGGGTCTCCTCTTCGAGCCGGTTCACAAGGTCGACGGTGTTGAAGTAGCGGCCACGCGCGCCGGCGCGAACGACACTGGCGGTGATGGCAATGGCGAGATGGGTCTTGCCGGTGCCGGTGCCGCCAACCAGAACGATGTTGCGCTGTGCGGGGAGGAACGAACCGGCGTGGAGCGAACGCACCAGGCCTTCGTTGACCGGCGTGCCGTCGAACACGAAGGCGTCGATATCCTTGGCCACCGGTAGCTTGGCGGCCGACATCCGGTAACGGATCGAGGCGGTGTGCCGGTGCGTCGCCTCGGCGCGCAACAGATCGGTGAGGATCTCCATCGTGCTGCGCTTGCGTTGCAGCCCCGCGGTCACCGCGTCGTCGAACGCGCCGGCCATGCCCTTGAGCCCAAGCCCACCCATCGCGGCAATCATCTCATGCCGCTGCATCGAGGCACCGAAGCTGGTCGTAGCGCGCGCAGTCGGCACGCGGGGGATGCGCCAGTACCAGATCTTCGGACGTGGCGATGGCAAGCGGCCCGGGCGGTTCGCGACGGCGCGCGAGGATGTTGAGGATGACGTCGTCGCTGGGGGTGCCGGCAGCCAGCGCTTCGGACACGGCGTCTTCGACCAACGCGATGCCGTCGCCGAGTACCGCCGCGAGAACACGCACGAACCGGCGATCGGCGTCATCGCCGCTGCCGAGCTTGCGGCGCAGGCGGGCCAGCGCCGGCGGCAGCTCCCAGCCCTGGAACGGAGCGCCGTTGCGAAGCGCGCCGGGCTTGCGCGCCAGCACCGGCAGGTAATGCCATGGATCGTAGATAGTCCGGTCGCGCCCGAAGAACCGGGCATGTTCGGCGATGACCGCGTCATCGCAGCGCACGACGATCCGATCGGCATAAGCACGAACTTGCACCGGGCGCCGCGCCCCCTTGGCCATCACCGAGTAGCGGTTGCGGTCAAAGCTGATCAGGCAGGTGCCGGTGACCGCATGCTCGGTCTCGTGGAAGCCGTCGAACGGCGCCAGCATCGGTTGCAGCGCCGGCCGCTCGGCGGCCAGCGCCGCGGCAACCGTGATATCGCGTTGCTCGGGGTGCGCCTGCATCTCCGCCCAACGCCGGCACTCGGCTTCCAGCCATCCGTTCAACTCCTCCAGGCTGGCGAACTTCAACCGGGGCTGGAACAGGCGCCCACGGATCGTCTGAACCTGGTTCTCGACCTGGCCCTTCTCCCAGCCGGCCGCCGGCGAGCACGCGGTCGGCTCGATCATGTAATGGTCGGTCATGATCAGGAAGCGCCGGTTGAACACGCGATCCTTGCCGGTGAACACCGTCGTCACCGCGGTCTTCATGTTGTCGTAGATCCCGCGCAACGGCACGCCGCCAAAGAACACGAACGCCCGCGCGTGCGCGTCGAACACCATCTCCTGCGTCTCGCGCGGATAAGCCCGCACATACACAGCGCGCGAAGCGCACAGCCGCATGTGCGCGACCTTCACCCGCATCGGCTTGCCGGCAATCTCGACGTCCTCGTGGCTCCAGTCGAACTGATAGGCCTCGCCCGGTTGGAACAGCAGCGGGATGAACGCCGGGGCACCGTCGCCGGCATCCTTGCGCCGCGCTGCCGTCCAGCGCGTCGCATAGCGACGCACGGCATCATAGGATCCTTCGAAGCCTTCGCGATGTAGCAAATCATGGATCCGCGTCATCCGCAGGCGATCGCGACGGGGTCGGTCCTCGTTCTCCGTCAGCAGCGTGTCCAGGCGTTCCTGAAACGGCCCGATCCGCGGCAGCGGTTGCACCGTCCGATGATAATCGAATGCACCCTCCGGTGCCCGGATCGCCTTGCGCACAACCTTGCGCGACAGCTTCAGATCCCGCGCAATCGCCTTGATCGGCTTGCCGCCCGCGTGCTCCCGCCGGATCCGTACGACCGTCTCCACAACCAACATCCTGATCTCGCCATCTGGAACACCAGACAGCCGATTAAACCATCAGAATGAGGGGTCCCTATTGGACGCCGATCACCCCGCTAACGGGGTCCTTTTTGCACGCCGGTCCACAGCCGACAGTGGTGAAATGACGAAATTCATCGAGCCCAAGGCATTCATGACGGCTTATTCGGAACGCGAGGGGCGGGATCCGGCATCATCGCGCATTCGCCAGCGGTCAGCTGAAGAGGCTCGCCTCGTTACCCAAGTTCCATCAGAGCTCTACGAAGAAAGCGACGTTCCAGGCGTGCGCACATTCTTTGCGCCTGCGC
>CALDHQ010000636.1 GCA_937894055.1 uncultured Polymorphobacter sp. | reverse complement strand
GTTGTCATTAAAATCGGAAGCCATCGGGTTGGCAGTAATGGCCGAACTCCCGTTGGTAGTAGTTAATGTTCAGCGAGGAGGTCCGTCAACCGGTCTTCCAACAAAAACTGAGCAGAGTGATCTGATGCAGGCATATTATGGCCGCAACGGGGAATGCCCAATGCCAGTAATTGCGGCATCAACGCCGAGCGATTCAAAGCCTTGAACCAGCCCCTCGAAGACCGGCTCACCCAACTCAACGAAAACCTCCCACGGGCCGAGGGTGAAGTCACCGCCCTCCAAGTCAACGACCTCACCGTCGAAGCCGATGAGCTGACGCCGAGCATGAAGCTCAAGCGCAAGGTGGTCGCCGACAAGTACAAGCACCACCTCGACGCCCACTACACCAGCTGAGCACCGGCGACGGCGCCGGTCACCCGTGGTGACCGGCGCCGTCCGCTGCCCCCGGCGCGGTCAGTCGGTGACGAGGGGGACGAACCGGTAGTGCCCGTGCTCGGTGATCCGTCGGCCGCCCGGTGGCTCGTCGTCACGCTCGACGCGAGCGAAGTCGATGCCGAGCACAAGGCGGTCGTCGGCGAAATCGCCAAGGTCGCGAGCTTCCCCGGTTTCCGTCCTGGCAAGGCTCCGCTGGCCATGGTCACGAAGCGGGCACTGGCGCGGGCGTGGAGGCCGCGGCGGTTGCGGATTTCGACGGTGACGGGGCCGGCCATCAAGCCGCCTCGCCCAGAATCTGCGAGGCGACCGAGATGTATTTGCGCCCCGCTGCGGCGGCGGCCTCGACGGCGTTGGCGACGTTCATCGTCTTGCGGACGCTCGCCAGCCGGATCAGCATCGGCAGGTTGATGCCGGCGATGACTTCGACCTGGCCGCTGCCCATCAGCGAGATCGCCAGGTTCGACGGCGTGCCGCCGAACATGTCGGTGAGCAGGATGACGCCCTTGCCGATATCGACACGCCCCACCGCCGCCTCGATGTCGGCGCGGCGGACTTCCATGTCATCTTCGGGGCCGATGCACACTGTTTCGAGCTGCGCCTGCGGGCCGACGATGTGTTCCATCGCGGCGGCAAATTCGGTCGCCAGCTTGCCGTGCGTTACCAGTACCAGTCCGATCATAAACCAGCTTTATCCTCTAAGCGGCCTGCGCCACCGTCAAATCGAACCCGCGTTACACCTGAACACCCGCGGTGCGCTAGCATCCGCGTTACACTTGTACCCCCGCGGTGCACCAGCACGCGCGTTACACCTGAACTAGCGCCGCGTCACTATCGACATCGCCGTGGCGGTCGCGGTGGACGACGGTCGCGTCATAGCCCGCTGCCGCCAGCCGCGCCGCCATCGTCCGCGCCACATAAACCGAGCGGTGCCGCCCGCCGGTGCAGCCGAACGCCACCGTCAGATAGGCCTTCCCCTCGCGCCCATAGCCCGGCAGCAAGGTCAGCAACAGGTCGGCGATGCGTTCGAACGCCGGCGCGAACGCCGGGTCGGCTGCGACATAATCACCCACCGCTTTATCTTCGCCGGTCAGCGGCCGCAGCGCCGGTTCCCAGTGCGGATTGGCGAGGAAGCGCATGTCGAACACCAGGTCGGCATCGCGCGGCAGCCCGCGGGCAAAGCCGAACGACATGATGGTGAGCGTCAGCGCCTGCACGCCGGGGCGGCCGAAGCGGTCGGCAAGCGCGCGGCGCAGGCCCGGCGTTTCATAGTCGGTGGTGTCGATGACGACATCGGCCCAGCGCCGCAGCGGCGCCAGCATCTCGCGTTCGCGCGCGATGCCGTCGGCGGCCGGGCGGTCGAGCGCCAGCGGGTGGCGGCGGCGGGTTTCGGAAAAGCGCTTGGTCAGCTCGCCGCCGGTGCAATCGAGGAACAGCATCTGCACATCGGTGCCGTCATG
>CALDHQ010000635.1 GCA_937894055.1 uncultured Polymorphobacter sp. | reverse complement strand
TATACATTTTATTGAAAGTTTCGTGTAATGTTGGTTCGTGGATAGGTTCAAGGAAATCTCACCCAAAGACTTGCAGCGGCAAGACCGGATCCTGGCATGGGTTTCCGAGGTCGGCCCGCTGTTCGCCATTTTCATTACAGGCGCCGTTCTGGTTGCCTGGCTGAGTCACGCGGCGATTGTCTACCAATTGGCCGGCTTTCTGTTTTCAACGAAGTTCAATGCCGCGCTGGGCTATTTCCTGATCTCGACGGCTTTCGTTCTGCATCTGCGGGACCAGCCGCACGCCGCGCGGGTGCTGGCGGGACTGGCGCTGCTGATTGGCCTGCTGGCGATTGCGACCCAGGCATCCGGTATGCCGGCAGGACTTGGCGAGTTGTTCGTGCGCGACTGGCCCGCCACTGGCCCAGACCATGCCGGCGACATGCCGATCATCGCGGCGCTGACAATTGTCATATTGAGCATCGCGGTGCTGGCCTTCGAGCTCTTTCCCTCGACGACGCCGCGCAATGTCGTCATCCAGCTCATCGGGCTGGTGACCATTGCCTGCATGTTCGAATTTGTCGCCTACCGGTTGTTTGAAGGTCAAAGCCCGTTCGCGTCGACATATGCCTACCGGATTTCGGGGGTCGGGTCGGCGACGGCGATGATTCTGGGCGGCGCCATATTAGCGCACAGCTGGCGTCTGGAACCGATGACGGTCATGCGCGTGCCGATCTGGCTGCCGTTCGTCTTTTGCCTCGTGGTAGCGATGCTCGATATTTCGACGCCACCCGAACTCAATGTCGCGATCTGCTATATCCCGCTGGTGTTTTTTGCCCTGGGGTTCAATCGCCCCAGTGCGGTCATCGACCTTGCCGCGCTGGCGACGATTTTCATCGTGCTGGGCACACTGGTTTCGCCCGGCGGCGACATGCCGATGTGGATGGTGATCGTCAACCGGATGCTGGCGATCATGGCGGTGTGGTTCATGGCGGCACTGGTCAACGCGCTGCTGAAGGCGCGCAACCGGTCGCGTCGCAGCCAGCAGCATCTGGCTGCCGCCCAGCGGGTGGCCAACAGCGGCAGCTTCGAACTGACGTTCCGGACGATGACGCTCGATGGCAGCCACGCGTTTGATTTGATGCACGCACGCCGCGAAGGCCCCGACAGCTGGTCGTCGTTTGTCGAGAACTCGGTTGCACCCGATGACCGCGCCGCGCTGCTGGCGCTGGTCGAAAATGCCCGCAACGGCACGCTGTCGGGTGCCTTGGAGTATAATTTCCTCGGCGCCGATGCCTCGGCGCACAATGCCATTTTGCACACGCGCCTCATCAAGGGCGCGGGCGGCGCGGTGACCGGCCTGATCGGCGTGGTTCAGGACGTCACCGAAGCCCGCAAGGCGCAAGCGCATCAGGCCGAAATCGAAATGCAACTACGCCACGCGCAAAAGCTCGAAGCGCTGGGCGAGCTGGTCGGCGGCATCGCGCACGATCTCAACAATACGCTGCTGCCGGAGACGATGCTGGTGCCGGCGCTGCGCAAGTCGGCGCAAGGCCGCGTCAGCGAGGGGCTTGAGCTCATCGGCAGCGCGGCCGACCGGGCGCGCGAACTGGTGCGCGAGATTCTGCGGTTCAGCCGCAAGGATCCGGCGTCGAAGGAACCGTTGCGCCTCGATGAACTGGTGACGCAGGCGTTGCCGATCATCCGCGCCGGCATTCCCAAGACGACGAAAATCGTCGCCGAAATGACCGAGGTTCCCGAAATTCTGGGCAGCAAGGGCCAAATCTACCAGACGCTGCTCAACCTGGTGACCAATGCGGCGCGCGCCATCGGTACCAAGCATGGCACCATCACCATCAATGTGCGCCACGATCCGAGCGGCGACGTCGTGCTGACGGTTGCGGACGACGGAATCGGCATGGACGAGGCGACGCGCACACATATTTTCGAGCCGTTTTTCACCCGGCACGCCAATGCCGGTGGTACCGGACTCGGACTTTCGATTGTCAACGGCATTGTTTTGGCGCATGGCGGGTCAATATCGGTTGCAAGTTCACCCGGAGTTGGCACGCGTTTCGAGCTCAAGTTCCCTGTCCAGAGAATGATGGAGGCCGCCTGATGGCCGATTCAGCGCTGCTGCGCATCCTGATTATCGACGACGACGAACACGTCCAAAAGTCACTGGTTTTCGTGCTCAAGATGATGGGGCACGAAATTTTCACCGCCGACACCGCCGCGCAAGGCGTACGGACGTTTGCCGAGTGCCGCCCCGACCTGGTTTTCGTCGACATGGTCATGCCCGGCGGCCACGGGGTCGATGCTGTGCATGACATTCGCGCGCTCGATGCCAGCGTCTACATCGTTGCCATGTCAGGCAGCGACGAGGGCGGGCAGAATAATCTGCTGGCAAATGCGCGCGCCAAGGGCGCCAACGAAAGCCTCGGCAAGCCGTTCGATTTCAACGAAATCGAACGCGTGCTCATGGAAGTCGCGAGCCGCACGACGCAGCAGCGCCGCGCCAGTTGAACCCCTGGACCGGGCAGGCCTGAAGCCTGCGGCGGCATCGACGGGGCTGAACCGGCACGCGCTGTTTAGCCGAACAGGATGTCGGTGACGTGGACCGCACCGGTGATCGAGATGTTCTCGACGCTATGGTCGACGCTGTCGGTAACTGCCCAGACATTACCTGAAACCAGGGTCATCGTGGAGCCAGCGGCCCAGCCGACGAGGTGAATGGTATCGCCGGCGGCGCTGCCGTTGCCGACAAAGTCGCTGATGATGTCGCCGTTTGCCTCTCCCTTGTGGAACAGGAATTCATCGTTGTTGCTGCCGCCGGTGAGCTTGTCGGCGCCGAGGCCGCCATCGAGAACGTCGTTGCCGCCCAGGCCACGCAGCTGGTTGCCCAAGGCGTTGCCGAACAGCAGGTTCGCATCGGCATTGCCCCCTGCGATGCGTGCATCACCTGCCAGCAGCAGCCGTTCTACCCCGGCCGGCAATTCGTAGCCGTCGAAGCCCACGATGGCGGTGTCGTTCCCTGCGGCATCCAGCACGATGTCCTTCTCGCGCAGGCCTTTCTTCGAGCTGGCGCCAGGATCCTTCCCGCCATGGCCCGGATCGATCACGATCAACGGCTTGCGCGCGACCTGCTGCGCCACGGGTTGCGGCCCTGAATTGCTCCCGTCAGCCGCATCGGCAAAGGCTTCAACCGTTGCAGGATCGAGATCAAGAACGATGCGATAACGCTCGTCTTTCTTCTTCGGAGCCAGAACGAACTCGCGCGCGACCAGCGCCGGCTTCGCAAGGTCCAGAACCAGCCGCGAGGTCGTTGTGGTATTCTGGGCGTAGCGGTAACCCGCGACCACGCCGCTGCCTTTGCCCGACCCGGATTCCGATGTCAGCCCGTTGATCGACCAGCGGACGCGCGGGAGATCGATCACCACGCGATGCGTGCCGGCCGCCAGGATAAAGACGTGATATTTCAGCGCGACGTCGGATTCGACCACGACCCGCGTGGCGTCGGGATTACTCGGAACTCTTGGCCGCGCTGCGGGACTGCTCGATGAGCTCCCAAGAAGCGGACGGCTGAACTTTCAACTCTTTGTAAGCCTCCTCGCTTGTCATCGCGAAAACCACCGAGTCATCGTCGGATGCAGGCTGTTTCGTCGTTGGCTTTTTTGCGATTACAGGAGCGGCTGTCGCCTCAACGACTTCGGAGGAAACGGCAGGCGCTACGTCGCTACCCTTTTCT
>CALDHQ010000634.1 GCA_937894055.1 uncultured Polymorphobacter sp. | reverse complement strand
GGACAAGCTGGGCCGCGGCGAATACGACGCCGGGCAGTACAAGCGCATCGCCAAGGGCGGCCGCGAAATCTGGATTCAGGCCAGCTACAACCCGATCATGGATATGAACGGCCGCCCGTTCAAAGTGGTCAAATACGCCTCCGACATCACCGCCCAGAAGCTGGCCGCGGCCAATGCCGAAGGGCAGCTGGCCGCGATCAACAAGGCCCAGGCCGTGATCGAGTTCGACTCCAGCGGGGTTGTCCTCACGGCGAACGACAACTTCCTGAACGCGCTCGGCTACCGGCTCGAAGAGATCCGCGGGCAGCACCATCGCATGTTCGTCGATCCGTCGTACGCGTCGTCGGGCGAGTACGCCACATTCTGGGCCGACCTGAATGCCGGCAAATTCCAGCAGGCCGAGTACAAGCGCTTCGGCAAGGGCGGCCGCGTCGACATGACCGCCGGCATGGGCGATGTCCCGCACGGCTTCTATTACGGCAGTTCCGCGCCGACGATCGTGCGCGGCAAGGTCGTCAACATTCTGCCGTACGGCGCGTTCGTGGAAATCGAAGCCGACCGACACCATCCCCAGACCGCCCAGTTTCATCGTGACATTTGGGCATTTGGCCAGTTCGGCGATGTCCTTCTTCCACTGCTCCACGTTGTGCAGCTGCTCGTCGTTCAGCACGCGGCGCTGCAGGCGCCCAAGGCCGCCGCCGCCGCCGCCGCGCCGCCGCCCAACGCCTCGCCGGAGGAAACCAACCGCGCAACGGCCGACGCGCAAAAGGCCATGGGCGGCGTCCGCCAGTGCAACGATCTCCACGTCCAGTCGCGCCAGATCAAGGGCAGCACCTCGGGCGACCTCAACGGCGTGCGCGTCGGCGACCTCTCGGTCGTGTCGGTGCTCACGGCCCTCTACCCGGCGGGCACGATCGTGCTCGCCGCGATCGTGCTGCGCGAGCGCATCGCCAACTTCGAAGCGCCCCGCGCGCCCAACGAAGACGGCACGCCGGACAACGCCGCCGTCATCGGCATTTCCATCAACGATCTGCGGAAAAACCTACGCGACCTCAACGAGCACATGGACCGCGAGTGCACCTCGTCCGCCGCCCGTTACGCCATGGTGCTCGACGCCACCCTCATCACCAGCATCGACCCGCCGCCGGAGGTCGAGTCCGCGCTCGCCGCCATCAACACCGCCTACAACCAGGTGTCCTCCGACATCTCCCTCGCCCAAGCCGGTGCGGACCAGAAGATCGTCCAGTCACGCCGCGCCGTCGAAATCGAAACCCTCAAAGCCCAGGCCGAGGTCGAGCCACTGATCCGGCTCGCCGCCCAGCTCAACCGCCAGGTCGACCGCCCGGGGCCGAGCCCAGGGCCGGATGGCCACCACCACGAGGGTGGCGACGACGATCAGCCCGACCACGATGCCGAGGAACAGGCTCTTGCCCAATCCGCCCGAGCGCAGCGAACCGAACGCGAACGGCAGCACCGCCAGACGCCCGAGAACGAGCGCGGTGAGGCGTGGCTGAACGCGGCATGGGCGCTCGCCGATGAGCTGCGCGCCGAGGTGATCGACCGTCCCGTACTGAACAACTGGGACAAGCTGATGGAGTACCTGACCGCGACGCTGGCGCGTGAACATAGCCAGGCCGCCGCCGTCATTCTGGCGCATCTGCCGCAGGAGACCGCGGCGGCGGTTCTGGCGCTGCTACCGCCGGCGCGCCAGCCCGACCTGCTGCTGCGCATTGCCCGGCTCGGGCCGATCAATGGCGCCGCGCTCGCCGACCTCGAGCAGTCGTTCGAGGCCGCACTCGCCGCCGCCGTTCACGCCCCCGAGCCGCCAAAGTTTGCCGGCACCGACATTGTCGCCAAGCTGTTGACGCAATCTGCCGACCAGAAGCTGTTGCTCGACGGATTGGCCGGGCTCGATGCCGAGCTTGCCGCACGCATCGCCGAGAACCTGTTCGTCTTTGCCGACCTCGAACGCCTCGACAATCGCGCGATGCAGACTTTGGTCCGCGAGGTCGAACCCGAAACGCTCGTCGTGGCACTCAAGGGCGCCTCCGAAGCGCTGCGCGACCAGTTCTTCGCGGCCATGTCGCAGCGTGCGGCGGCGCAAGTCCAGGACGATCTCGCCGCACTCGGGCCGCTCAAGCGCGCCGATGTCGATGCCGCACAATTTGCCGTCGCTGCCGTCGTGCGGCGGCTGGCGGATGCGGGCAGCCTGATGCTGCCGGGCCGGGCCGACGGTTATGTCTAGCGGCTTTGATCCCGCACTGCCGGTGCACAGCGCGCAGCTCGCAGCGCTGTTTGCGGGCCGCAGCGCGCCGGCCTGGGTTGCCGAAGTCGTGCCCGAAGCTGCCCCCGATCCGGCCGCACTCGCCGAGGATTCCTGGACGCGCGGTCAGGCGGCCGGGCTGGCAGCAGCGCGCGCCGAACTGGTGCCGGTGCAGGAGTTGCTCGAAGCCGGCGTCGTGGCGTTGCGGCGCGCCTGCGAGATCGACGTGGCAGCGCTGCACACGCCATTTGCCGAACTGGTGACGCAGCTCTGTGGCGCCGTCATTTCCGCCGAACTGCGGCTGGCCCCTGAACATGTGCTGGCGCTGGTCGAGCCGGCTGTCGCAGCAATCACCTGCGATAGCGCGGCAGTGTTGCGGCTGAACCCGCTCGATGCCGCGTTGCTCGAAGACATCGATGCCTTGCCGCTGCCGCTGCTCCCCGATGCGACCGTCGCGCGCGGCAGCGTGCTGGTCGAGGCGCCGAACTTTGTCATTGCCGACAGCTTCCGCGCCCGGCTCGCCGCGGTGCTGGAGACCTTGCCATGCAACTGACGCAGGCACTGTCCAGCTTGATTGCCGCGGTACCCGCGCCAATGGCTTTGCATCCTCGGCGTGGTGGCCGCGTCACCGCCTTTGACGGCATGACGGTGCAGGCGAGCGGCATCGAGCTGCCCGTCGGCAGTGTTTGCGGTGTAGGGCCGCTTGAAGTGCCGGCCGAACTCATCGGCTTCCGTGACGGCCGCGCGCTGTTCATGGGTCTGGCGGCACTTGGCGCCGTGGTGCCTGGCGCGTCGGTGCTGCCGCTCGGTTCGGAGCCTCGCGCGCAGGTCGGCGCGGCCTTGTTCGGGCGGATCATCGATGGCAGCGGCAGGCCGCTCGACAATGGCCCGCGCATTGCAACTTCGGCGTTCTGGCCGCTCGAAGCCGCTGTCGGCAATCCGCTGCGCCGGTCGAGCGTGACGCGTCCTATCGATGTCGGCGTGCGCGCCATCAACGGGCTGCTGACACTCGGTGTCGGCCAGCGCATCGGCATCATGGCGGGCAGCGGCGTCGGCAAATCGGTGCTGCTCGGCATGATGGTGCGCAATGTCACCGCCGATGTCGTCGTGGTGGCACTGATCGGGGAACGCGGGCGCGAAATTTCGGATTTCGTTGCTAGCCAGCTCGATGACGTGGCGCGGGCCCGGACGATCATCGTTGCGGTCGCCGCCAATGAAGCACCGTTGCTGCGCGTGCGCGGCGTGATGCGCGCCACCGCGATTGCCGAATATTTCCGCTCGCTCGGGCGCTCGGTGGTGCTGATTGTCGACAGCCTGACGCGCGTCGCGCATGCGCAGCGCGAGATCGCGCTGGCGCTGGGTGAAACGCAAGGGTCGCGCGGCTACCCGGCGTCGGCACTGGCGCTGCTGCCGCGGCTTGTCGAGCGCGCCGGCAACGACGGTGCCAGCGGCGGCGCGATCACCGCCATTTACACAGTGCTTGCCGATGGTGATGACATGAATGACCCGGTCGTCGATACCGCGCGCGGCGTGCTCGACGGGCACATCGTGCTGTCGCGCGGCGTCGCGCAGCGCGGCCTGTATCCGGCCATCGACATTTCCGCCTCGGTCAGCCGCGTCATGGCCGATATCGTCAGCCCCGAACACGGCCGCGCCGCCGCGCGGTTCCGGCGCGCACATGCGCTGGTCGAGGAGAACCGCGATCTGGTTTTGATGGGCGCCTATAGCCACGGCGCCGACCCCGAGCTCGACGTCGCACTGGCGCTGCGGGCAACGATGGAGGCCTATCGCGCCCAGCCACGCGATCAGGTCTGCGGCATGGATGAAGCCGTCGATAGCCTCGGCCGCGCGGGCTTTGCCGACGAGCCCGAAGATGCCGTGCCCGCAGCAGGTGAAGCATGAGCCCCGCCGAACGCCGCCTCGCGCGTTTGCTCGCGGTGCGGCGCGTGCGCCTGCAGGCAGCGGGACGACGACTGGCTGCCGCATCGGCGGTGGTGACGCAGTTGCAGACGACCACAGCGCGCATCGAGCGACTGCGCGACGACCTTGGCCTGCCGGTGCAGTTGCTGACCGGCTATGAGGCCAAGGCCTTGACCGCAGCGCGTGCTTTGCTCGGCGATGCCAACGCGCGTCAGCGCATCCGCACCGCCGAAGCGTTGAAGCGCCGCGAAGGTGCCGCTGCTGCTGTCAACGCCGACCACGCTGCCGCTGATGCTGTCGAGCGCGCCATCGAACGCGCCCGCGATGCACAACCCATTCGCCAGGAGCCCAAGTGATGAATGTCGCGCCGCTCGCCTTGTTCGATGTCGTCACGCCTGAGGCGCCGCCGCAAGGCGTACCGGCGCCGTTGCCCTTTGCTGCATTGCTGCAGGCAGCTACGCCGGTTGCCGCGACACCGGCGTCCGCGACATCCAGGGTCGTGACACCAGTGGCACCGGCACAAGCTGCATTGGCACCGGAGGCATTGGCGGACAACCCGGTGGCCATGGAGGCCTCGCCTGTGGCTACTGGAGTACCTCCGGTCTCGCCGATGGACGATCCACTGGCACCAGCCCTGCCGACGCGGGGTTTGCAGCCGCAGCCGCAAACACTCCCGGCGCAATTGTCGGCGACCGCCGGGACGCCAAGCCCCCGCCGTGTTGCGGTAACAGATGCGGATTTATCGGCGGATGTGGCGGCAGACGCCGACGGTGACGTGGAAGTTGCCGACAAACTCGCCCCGCCTGAAGAGAGGCGCGCGGGGCCCGACGCGCCACTTGCGGTGGCGGTGATTGCGGTGCAGCCGCACACCGCCAATCGCAACGCATTGCCGCGGACCTTGGCGCTGTCCGCTGCGCCGGTGGGGCAACCTGTTGAAGCCGGCGCGGTGCAGCCCGAGGCACCTGTGCAGTCCCGGCGGCAAAGTTCCGAGCGGCGTTTGGCGCAGAACGGTCCTGACCTGGTGGCGGTAACAGAGTCGGTGCTTTTGCCGGAAATGCCCGCCGCCGTGCCAATTCCGGTGCCGGTGGCATCCGCCGCTCCCGCAGTACCAGCGACAGCGCCGCACCCCGACGCAACCCCTGTTGCCATACGCCTGCCGTTGGAGGTCCCCGCGCAAACCGCAGCCTTCCCGCCGCTAGCATCTGCCGCGCCCGCGCCCGATCTGTCGCACTTGGCATTGCCGGCGCAGGTCCAGGTGGCCGCGACGACAATCGTCAAACAGCCGCCCATTGCCTTCACGGCCGACGAGGCGCCTGTGGAAGTGCTGGACCCTGAACTGCCGACACAACGCAAAGCCGCCGAACAGGTTGCCGTCAGCGTCGCGCAAAATCCAACCGTTGCTGCCGCGCCAGCACCGTCAGGCAGTCGCACCGCGTTGCTGACCCCACCCGAAGCCGTTACCCACACTGTTGTGCAGGCCGTACCGCAGCGTCTCAAGGAAGCGGTGGCGCAGACGCTGCCGCCGCAGCGCGACGAGCCGGTGGCGCAGCGCCGGATGCCGCCGCGTCCGGTGCCGCAGCAAGTCGCCGACATCGCTGCCGCGCCGCCCGCGCTCCAGCAGCCTGATACTCCAGAGATTGTCGCAACGCTGCCGCGCGCCACTGTGGCGCCAGCGGCACGCGAACCGACCCAGGTCGAAACTGAGGCGCTGGGCAGCGTCACGATTGCGCTCGACCGGCGTGATGCGGCGCTGCACGTGCACTTCACCGTCGACCGCGCCAGCACTGCGCACACGCTGCTCGATTCTGCGCGCTTGCTCGATGGCGCGCTTCAGGCAGGCGGCACACGGCTCGATCATCTGTCGGTCGATGTGCGCGGTGGTGACCTACGCAGCGGTGCTGCAACGGGGCCCGATGCACGCGCCCCGGCATCGCATTCGGATGGCGGTGGCCAGCGTCCGCCGACGCGCGATCCGCGTACCCAGGACACGCCACGCGCATTCCAGCCGGCACCGCCGCCGCGCCACGCGCAGACTTCCGCCCATGACCGCTTTGCCTGAGGACCACGCCCATGTCTGATACAGCACTCCCGGCGCCTGCAACCGGCAAGCGCGCCAAAATCGGGCGCATGCTGATGCTCATTGCGATGTTCGGTGCCGGCATCGCCGCCGGCGGTGGTGGCGCGGTGATTGCGCTGTCGCAGCTTGGCTCGCTCGGCGGGCTGATCGGCGGCGCGCCGGCCAAGCACGAAGCCGAGGCGCCGGTGCCGGCCGCGCCCGCCAAGGTCGACTATGTCGAACTGGACAATGCCTTCACCTCGAACCTCGTCGATACCGGTCGCTACCTGCAACTGCGTATCGCCTTGTCCACGCGCGGCGGTCCAACGGTCACCGCGGCCATCGAGCAGCACAAGCTGGCGATCATCTCAGCGGTGCTCGCGGTGCTGGGGGAGGCGGGTGAACCCGATGTCGGCGACCGTGCCGCCAAGGACCGGCTGCGTGCCAATATCCGCACGGCGATCAACGACGTGCTGCGGCGCAAGGCCGGCACTGCGGGTGTCGACGAAGTCTATTTCACCTCGCTTGTCGTTCAATAGGCGCCGCGATGAACGCCATGACCTTTCCCTTCGCCGCAATGCGCGGCGCTGTCGCCGACGACAAGCCCGACAGCGCCGGTCAACTGGCAACGCGCCTCGGGTCCGCGCTCGCGCGGCTGGTGCCGGCCTTGACGTTGACCAGTGCCGCTGCCTCAATGTCTGCACCGGCGGACCGTGTGGCAGTGGCCATGCTACGCAGCGACGGACTACGCTGCGCTGTCGACATTGCGCCGGAGCTCGCCGAAGCACTGGTGAGCCTGTCGCTCGGCGGCAGTTTCAGCGCGGAGGCCGGGCGCTCGGAAACCCTGACGCCGTCCGAGCGCCGGGCGCAGCGCACCTGGG
>CALDHQ010000633.1 GCA_937894055.1 uncultured Polymorphobacter sp. | reverse complement strand
CGCCCAGATCGAGGAGGCGGTCATTGCCGCCTGGTCAGGCGTGCAGGCGACGGCACTGATGGCCACTGCCGCCGCCGATCAGGCGCGCGCCGCCGATGCCTCGCTCGCCAGCGTGCGTCACGAAGTCCGCGTCGGGCTCAAGCCGCAGCTCGACCTGCTTGATGCCGAGCGCGAGGCCATCGCCGCCGCGAGCAACGCCGCGCAGGCGCGCGCCAACCGCACCGTCATTGCCTACCGGCTGGGCGCGTTGCTCGGCACCTATTGAATCACCCCGCAGCAAAGGACCACGCCATGTTCAAGACCAATATCGGCAGCATCGACCGCATCCTGCGCATCGTGGCGGGCCTTGTGCTCATCGCGCTGGTGTTCGTCGGCCCGAAGACCCCGTGGGGCTGGATCGGCATCGTGCCGCTGCTGACCGGGATGATGAGCAGCTGCCCGATCTACAGCATCTTCGGCATCAGCAGCCGCGGTCGCTAGCCTCAAGCAACGGAGTATTCCCATGGTCGAAGACTGGGTCGCCCTGATCGGCGACATGAACGGTGCTGTCCGCAATCTGCGCCAGGCCGCGCCCGATGTGATGAAGTCGTTTTCGGAAATGGCGCGCGCCGCGCACGGCGCCAAGGCGCTCGATGCGCAGACGCGCGAGCTGGTGGCGCTGGCGATCAGCGTCGCGGTGCGCTGCGACCCGTGCATCGCCTATCACGCCGAAGCCGCGGTCAAGCACGGCGCCTCGCGCGAGGCGATTTCGGAAACGCTGGCCATGGCGGTCTATATGGGCGCCGGCCCCTCGGTCATGTACGCGGCGAAGGCGCTTGAAGCGGTCGACCAACTCAGCAGCGGCCAAACGTCGGCGGCCTGAACTTGCGCCGCGGGCGACCACGGGCTGGCAAGTCCGTTATCTACGTCCTGGCGCCCAAGACCTGCCAATCCGCAATCGGCCCCATACCGGTCAAAATCGGCTAGGCCGCAGAGCGCTCCTAAACTCGCACAGGTTGCGTAACAGCAGCAGGTGCGGTCCTACCTTCTGAATAGCGACTGTCGCGTATCTAGCGGGTTCCGATTATGCCGTGGCATCTTCGGCGACTTCGACCAGCTGCGTGCGGATGCGCCGCTTGTCGATCTTGCCGTATTGGGTGAGCGGCAGTTCCGAAACGATGTGGACGCGCTTCGGCACCTTGTAGGCCGACAGCCTGGACTTGGCGAATTGCCGGATGTCCTCGGCAACCGTGCCGGCATCGGCGACGACGACGGCGGTGACGGCTTCGCCCCAGTCGGCGTCTGACAGTCCAACAACCGCGGCCTCGCGGACGCCAGGATGTTCGCGCAGCACGCTCTCGACCTCGGTCGAGTAGACGTTCATGCCGCCGGTAATGATCATGTCCTTGGCGCGGTCGACGAGGAACAGATAGCCATCTTCCAGCCGGGCGAGGTCGCCGGTCCTGAGCCAGCCGTCATGTAGTGCTTCGCGGGTTGCGGTCGGGTCGCGGTAATATTCGGTCAGCAGATAGGGCGAGCGGACCTCGACCTCGCCTGCGCCGGAGTCGTCGGGCCGCAGTCGCAGCTCGACCAGCGGCACCGCGCGCCCGCACGAGGCGAGCAGGCGCGGATTGGTGTGATCGTCCTTGCTCAGCGTCGTGATCAGGTTGGGGCACTCGGTCTGGCCATAGATCTGCAGGAAGACCTCGCCGAACTTTCGCAGCCCTTCTTCGAGGCGTTCGCGATTGATTGGCGCGGCACCGTAGACGATCGTGCGTAGCGAGCGATGGTCGTCGCTGCCGGCGGCTGAATGGTCGAGCAGCCGGTAAAGCATTGTCGGGACCAGCATGGTCCAGGTGACACCGGCGCTGGGGCAAAGCTCGAAAAACCGCTGCGGATCGAAGCGGCTTTCGATGACGACATGCGCGCCCTGCAGGAGGCCTGCGACCATATGGTAACCCGACGAATGGGGCAGCGGCGTGGTCAGCAGCATCACTTCCTCGGCACGGATGTCGAGGCAGTTGATGTGCGAAAACAGGTTCCATGCCATGCGCCCATAGGTGTGGCGCACCCCCTTCGGGCGTCCGGTGGTGCCACCGGTATAGGCGATGATTGCCGTGTCATCGGCCATTGCGGCTTGCGATTTGAGCGGAAACTGCCCGGCCATGGCGTCAGACCAACGTATCTGTTGCGCGGCCAGCGGCTCGTCCGGGGAGGCGCCGACGATCAGCTCGACGAGTTCGCGTTGCAAACCCTGCGCCCGGGGGAGATCGAAATTGGTGATCAGAACCTGCGCGCCACTGTGATCGAGGCAATAGCCCAGTTCGGGGACGCCCATTTGCTCGTTCAATGGCACCCGGATTGCGGCGAGCTTGAGGATCGCGAATTCGCTGACGACATATTCGCAACTGTTGCGCAGATGCACGGCAACAGCGACACCGGGGCCGACGCCCCTGGTTGCAAGAAAGCCAGCGAGTTGGTCGGATAGCCGGTCGACTTCGGCATAGGTCAAGCTTTGCCCGTCAACGGTGATGGCGGTCCGATTGGCATGTCGCTTGAGTGACGCGAGCAGCAGTTGCGATGACGTCGGGGCCAGCAGGTTGTCGCTCATGGACTCTCTCGTCATTCCGAAAGATGGTACTATATAAGGTACGTTCGTACCTGTAAAGTTTGGAGACGACGGTTGGCAGCAGGTGGCGGAACGGTTATCCCCATCCCAACAGCTCTGTATCGGCACCACTGACGATGGCACCAAGACATTCACCCCCGCTTACGCCCGGCTCGGATCGGCAAAAGGCGCTGCTCGCCGAGGTCGAGGCGCTGTTCTTTGCCAACGGCTTTCGCACCATCACGGTCGACGAAATCGCCGCGCAATTGAAATGCTCGAAGCGGACGCTCTACGAAATCGCGCCCAGCAAGCAGGAACTGTTCGTCCTCGTCATTGAATCCTGGCTCGAACGCATCCGTCATCTGGGCTGGCAAGGTGCGCTGCAACACGACGATCCCGAGCAGCGCGTGATGGCCTATCTCGAGCCCGGTGTTATCGAATCGCGGCCCGCGAGCCGGCAGTTCCTGGCCGATCTGCAGAGCTATCGCCCCGCGCTGGCCTTGCTGGAAGCGCATCAGGCCCAGCGCACCAACGTGTTGATGGAAATCGTCGAGGATGGCATCCGCCGCGGCCGCTTCAAGCCGTTCCACTCGGCACTGGTGGCCGAGATTTTCCTGGCGGCCGTCAACCGCATCAATGAGCCGGCGACGCTCGAACGATCGAACGTCGGATTCAGCCAGGCGTTCGATGAGCTGTTCCGGATCCTCACCACCGGGCTGTTCCTCAAAGCGGCAGACTAGCCCGCCTCGGTGAGTCCGGTCACCCGGCCCGCAGGAAGTCAGCGATTTCCGCGATGGCCTGGTCGGCTTCCGGGAGACCTGGAACCAACGGAAAGACATGCGGTGCGTCCTCGTAGACCGCGACCTTTACGCGGGTGCCCGCGCGCTCGGCCTTTTCGGCAAAGCGCAGCGTGTCATCGCGCAGCACTTCGGTGCTGCCGACGATGAACAGGCTGTCGGGCAGCGCAGTCGGCGCGTCCCAGAATGGGGATGCCGTAGCCTGCGCCGGGTTTGCCCCCTGCAGGTAGTGGAAGAGTTTGTGCATCACGGCCTGCGGCCCAAACAACGGATCGGCTTCCGCATTGCCCACATGTGACCGGCCGGTCATCGCAAGATCGGTCAGCACAGACAGGCAGACCAGTCTGTCGGGCAAGCGGTGGCCTTCGCGTTTGAGCTGCGCACAAGCACACAGCACCAACGCGCCCGCGGACGAATCGCACATGACGAACACCGGGTCAGCCGTTTCGGCAAGGATTGTGCGCAGCGCATCGACAACATCGTTGTGCGCCGCCGGGAATGGATCCTCGGGGGCAAGGCGGTGTTGCAGCAAGGCGCCACGGGTGCCGGCTGCCGCGCAGATCCGATCGAGCAATGCGCGATGCGCATCGCCGCCCGGAAAGCAGAAACCGCCGCCGGGCACATAGACCAGCAGCGCGCCAGCCGCCGCGTCACGCAGTTCAAGCGTTGCGTGGCCGATTTTCCGCATTTGCGGCCCGGGTCCCACAGCATCCATTGTCGCCAATAACTGGCGCATTTCAATCGGATCATAGTCGCTGTTGAGCATGGCGCGCCGCGTCCGGCGCGCCGCTTCATTATAGTCCGACATTTCCTTGCTCGACATGGCTTGACCCCCAAACGGTACGAATGTACCTTAATCCGTACCGCAATCGAATGAGTCGTTCAATAAGCGGGAACGGGGAGAGCAAGAAAATGTCGAGGTCTGATTCCGCATATGCGCGACGTGCGTCCGGCTGGCTGATGTCGTCCGCTGTCATGGCGCTGCTCGCATCACAGCCCGCATTGGCGCAAGAAAAGACCGAGGCGCCGAATGCCGATACGCCTCAAGCCGGCATTTCGGACATCATCGTTACAGCCCGCAAGCAGTCTGAATCCGTTCAGGATGTGCCCATGTCGATCGCCGCATTTTCGGGCGCGGACCTGGAGAAGTCGGGATACACCGAAATCAGTTCCGTCGCGCGCCTTGCTGCCAACGTGTTCTTTGAGGCGTCCGATCGTACAAAGCCGCAGATCTATATCCGCGGTGTTGGCACGCGCGGCTATGACCCGGGCAGCGATCCCTCGGTCGGGGTGTTTGTCGACAATGTTTACCTTGGTCGCTTCGGCGCCCTCGACATGAATTTGCTGGATGTACAACGGGTGGAAGTGCTGCGGGGGCCGCAAGGCACGCTCTATGGCCGCAATACGATCGGCGGCGCAATTTCGGTATTCACGCGGGATCCGACGCCTACGTTGAACGCGCAAGCGCAGGCAGAAATTGGGAAAGGCGAAATTTCAGGCGACTGGCTCTATTCGCTCGCGGCCACGGTAAGTGGGCCGATTGCGGGCGACAATGTGCTTGGATCTCTGGCGGTGTCCCGCAACTACCGCGCTGGCTATCAGCAAGTGGACATTGCCAACATCCGTGGCGGCAGCGAGGATTCGTGGTCAGGGCGCGGCAAGTTGCTGTTCAAGATCGGCGACTCCACGCTGCACCTTTCGGCCGACTATTCGCACATGGATGGCCCGCCGCTCGTGCTTGCACCGCATGGTCTGGGCGGCGCAGCAGACGATCCCGGCTTGCTGACCCCCGGCTATGTAACGCCGGCCGATCCGGCCGATCCCTATCATCTGTCGACGGACACGCAGGGCCAGGGCATCGTCAGGGAGACCTATGGCGGATCGGCCGAGCTCGATATTCCGATTGGCGCCCTTGAGCTGACCTCGATCACCGCGCTGCGCTATCTCAATTTCGATGAACGCGACGACCTTGATGGCACAACGCTGCCCTTCCAGGTTTATCTGGCGAATGAAGATGGCAATCAGTTTTCACAGGAATTCCGGCTGAGCTACCAATCCGACAAGCTCAACGCGTTGCTGGGTCTCTACTATTATTCGGAAAACGTCAGCCGTACCGAGACGATTGAATTTGGCCCGGCGTCGCTGCTGTCGGCATTGGTCTATCCGGCGCCGCTGGTGTGGGATTTCGGCGTCAATGTAGACGCGAAATCGTACGCAATGTTTGGCCAGATCCAATGGAAAATCGTCGAAAATCTCTCCTTGACCCTGGGTGGTCGATACAGTTGGGATCAGAAGAAAGTTACATTTGATACCAAAACGACCGTTCCATTTGTCATTACCGACTTCAATACATCGCTGTCGCGGAACTGGGATTCCTTCGATCCGACTGTATCGCTCAGTTACAATTTCACCGACGATGTGATGGGCTACGCGTCTTACACGTCCGGCTTCAAGTCGGGTGCATTCCAGTTCATCGCCGTGTCACCTGCCATGGCGCAGCAGGTTGCCGAGCCAGAGTCAGTCGACTCGTTCGAGGTTGGCATGCGCACAACGCTGCTTGATCGCCATCTTCGCCTGAACCTGGCCATTTTCGATATGAACTATCAGAACCTCCAGCAGTTGCGGCTGGTTTCGATCGGCGGTGGCGTCAGCCGTATCATCATCGCCAATGCGGCTGACAGCAGCATCCGGGGCTTCGAACTCGAAGGGCGTGCGGTATTCGACAGCAAATGGTCACTCGATTTCAGCTACGGCTATCTTGATGCCAAGTTCGAGAATTATGTCTTCGACGCGAGCTTGGACTTCAGCGGCAATCGCATGCAGCGTGCACCCAAACACACGCTTTCGCTGGGTCTCAACTTTGAAACCGAGACGGGTATCGGCGATCTCGTGACCCGTCTCGCCTATTCCTACCGCAGCAGCATCTACTTCGAGGCCGACAACAACATCGTCGATCCCGATTCGAGCGAGGGTGGCCTCGGCCTTCTGGATGCCTCGATCAATCTGACCAAAGGCAACTGGACTGTCGGTATGTGGGGGCGCAATCTTACCGACGAACGCTATCGTCGCCAGGTCCTGAATAGCACGGGCAACGCCCAGCGCGGAATCTGGGCTGAAACGCGAACTGTTGGCGCGCGCCTCGGCTACAATTTTTAAGGCTATCCGACATGAAACTTGCAACCTTTGCGACGCGTGAAGACCCAACGCCCCGCGTTGGCGTCGTTACCTCCGGTGATAGCGCAGTTGTCGATCTGGCAAGCGCGTTCACCGAGGCCGGATTTGATCCCCGTCCGGTGGCGTCGATGCAGGACCTTATCGAGGGCGGGGCCGATATCCTGGCAAAGGTCCGCACCGCCATCGCCGCGTATAGCGGAGAGACCGTGCCGATCGCGGCTGCCAAACTGTTCGCACCCTTGCCCCGTCCGGTTCAGATGAGGGACTGCATGTGCTTCGAGGAACATCTCGTCGGATCGTCACAGGCGGCGATGCGGCTCGCCGGATTGACCGCACCACCCGAGCGGTCGCGGCGCATGCACGAGGTCTTCAAGCTGCGTCCGATCTATTACAAGGCGAACCGCTTTGCCGTGACAGGGCCGGACACTGTCGTCACCTGGCCGGCCTATTCCCAGGTCATGGACTACGAGCTGGAAATGGGCTTTTTCATCGGCACCGGCAACGCGCTGGGCGAGCCTGTGCCACTGGGTGAGGCCGAGGACCACATCTTCGGCATGTGCCTG
>CALDHQ010000632.1 GCA_937894055.1 uncultured Polymorphobacter sp. | reverse complement strand
GGTGGTGGACGACAAGGTCCTTGGCGCGGATCGCCGCGAAGCAGTCGCCGCCATGCTCGCGGATGCGTTCGGGGAAGCGCGGCGTATAGGGTTCGAACTTGAGGTCGGGGCGGTCTTCGTCGACCAGCACGCCAAGGTCGGCGATGCCGAGCACGCCTTCGACGACGGTGACGTCGCGGTCATCGACGCCGAGCGCGTCGCGCACCAGAATCCGCAGCTCGCGCGGCGTGTCTTCCTCGATCTTCAGGCGGATGACTTCGCCGCGGCGGCGGCGCTTGATGGCGCTTTTATAGTAGCGGACGAGGTCTTCGGCCTCTTCCTCGATTTCGATGTCCGAATCGCGGATGACGCGGAAGGCGCCGTCGCCGAGCAGCTCATAGCCAGGGAACACCTGACCGAAGAACAGCCGGATGGTGTTTTCAAGGCTGATGAAGCGCGCCTTGCGCCCCGGCAGCCGGATGAAGCGCCGCAGCATCGACGGCAGCATCAGCAGCGCGCGCAGCAGCTCGTCATCCGACTGGCGGCGCAGTTCGAAGACCAGGCTGAGGCCCTTGTTGCCGATGAACGGGAACGGGTGCGCCGGGTCGATGGCCTGCGGGGTCAGCACCGGGAAAATCTGTTCGAGGAAGTGGCGTTCGAGCCAGGTCGCCTCGGCCGGTGTCAGGTCGTTCTTGCCGAGCACGTCGAAGTCTGCAGTTGCCAGCTGGCGCCGCACCTCGGCCCAGGCGGTCTGCTGGTCGTCCATTAGCCGGTCGGCGGTGACCGCAATCGCGGCGAGCTGTTCGGCGGGCGTCAGGCCTTCGGGGCTGAGCGTTTCGATGCCTTCCTGGACCTGCCCGCGCAAGCCGGCGACGCGGACCATGTAGAATTCATCGAGGTTGTTCCCCGAAATCGACAGGAAGCGCAGCCGTTCGAGCAGCGGGTGGCTGGTATTGCTGGCTTCGCCGAGCACACGTTCATTGAACGCCAGCCACGACATTTCGCGATTGAAATAGCGTTCACGGTCGGGAATGTCGGCCGCGACGTGCACGACGGGCGCGACGTATTGGGGGATTGCAGCTTCAGCCATTTCCCCAGTGTAGCTGCCGCACTGTTACACGTCCATGACAGTGTCGAGCCAGTCGCCCTGCGCCATCAGCACCGACCGCGCCAGCGGCACGGTGATCGGCCGGCCGGCAGCGAGCGCGGCGGCATCGAGCTGTTGAACGACGCGCGCGATACTGCCGAAATCGCGGTCGATGCGCGCCAGCACATAATCGACGACATCGCCCGACACGCGCAGGCCGTGGTCACGGAACTGTTTCGCCAGCAGCGCCGCGAGCAGCGCGTCATCGGGGGCTTCGATGCGCAGCTGCGGCGTCGCCGCCAGCCGCGAGCCGAGGTCGGCGAGCCCGTGCGGCCAGTCGCGCGGCGGGCGCGTGGCGGTCATCAGCAATGGCGCCTCGCGCGTCGCGGCATTCCAGCGGTGGAACAGCGCTTCGGCATCGAGCGCTTCGGCATCATCGGCTACGCTCGCTCCGGTGCGCCGCGCGAAGATGCGCGCGAGGTGGCTTTTGCCCGACCCCGGCGGGCCGATGATCAGCGCGCACGGCACCGGCCAGTCGGGCCAGCGGTCGAGCCATTCGACGGCGGCGGCATTGGCCTGCGACACAAAGAAATCCGCCTCGCCATCGGCGCTGCGATAGGCGAGCGGCAGCGGCAGCTGGCTCATCTTGTCAGCGCGGCGCCTCGGTCGCGGGCATGTCGGCCGGGGCTTCGGTCGCCGGTTCGGCGGGCGCGGCGGTTTCTGCAGGTGCGACCGGCGCTACCACGGGGGCTGCCACCACCGGATCCCCGGGCTCGCGGCGGCGCAGCAGCAGGCCCGACGACGTCGGTGCCAAGGTCATGCCCTTAAGGTAAAGCTGGTAGGCGAGCATTTCGCGGCTGTCGCTATACTGGACCAGCACGCCGGTGCTGCCGCCGATCGACAGGCTGGTCAGCGTCACACCGGCAACCGTCGGCGTCGAGCGCAGCAGCGCTTCGGCGGCGGTCCAGGCGGCGCTGTCGGGGGTGGGCACCAGCAGCTCGATGGCGGCGGCCGAGGCGACGCGTTCGGGGGCGTCGAACATCGGCGCACCGCTGGCAATCGGCTCCATCGCGGCGATCAAATCGGGCTCGGAGCGCAGGCGGCCGTCCTGCAGCGCCTGCGAATAGATGGCATCAATCCCGCGCGCGCCGGCGTCGAGCATCGCGTCAAGACCGGCGGGATTGGGCGCGCGCAGTTTGAAGCGCCCGAGTTCGGTCGAATCAGGCCCGTGGCGCGCGATGAACAGCGCATCGATCGGCCCGCCGGGGTACACCCGCGTCAGCACCGCCTCGGCGACCAGCACATCGACGGTGCGGAAGCGGTTGAGAATGTTGCGCCACAGCGGCCGGTCGGGGCGGCTGGTCTGATAGGCGGTCAGCAGGATGTTGTCGCCGGCCGAGCCGCTGGCGAGGATGTAGGTGATCGGGCTGACCATCTGCGAATAGCGCTGCCACGCCAGCACCCACGGCGTCTTGCGTTCATAGACAAAGCGCGCGCCGCCGTCGTGGAGCAGCGGCAACAGCAGCATCGGTTCCGAATGCAGCGCGCCGCCGATGCCGGTGAAATAGCCGCTGGCGCGCGCGCGGTCGAACACCACGCCGAGCGTTGCGATGTAGCGCGTCATCGAAAAGCGCTCGCCCTGCACCTCGATGCCCGCGACAATCGAATCGAGCGTCGAATCCGACAGATGCGGCGCCGACGTCGGCGGGGTGCCGGTCATCCGCGCCCACAGCTGCGGCCAGGCGCGGCGCTGCGCCAGCGTATAGGCGGTGCGGCGCGCTTCATCGGGGGTCTTGGCCGCGACATCGACGGCAATCCCGCCGATGGTATAGGCGCTCGCCGCGTCGCCCGCCTCCTGCGCACGCGCCGGTGCCAGCGCCAGCATGCCGAGCAAAACCGCAATCCAGACCAACCAGGCGCGCACGTTGTTCCTCAAAACCAACTCACCGATGCTCTTAAAGACTTTGAGAGTCGAAAACCAAGCCCGATGTCGCTAATGACTGGCGAATGACCAATCGCACCCCCCTCACCTATGCCGATGCCGGTGTATCGATCGAAGCCGGCAACGCCCTGGTGCGCGCCATTGCGCCGCTGGCCCGCGCCACCGCGCGCGCGGGCGCCGACGCCGAACTCGGCGGCTTCGGCGGCTTCTTCGACCCGCGCGCGGCGGGCTACAAGGACCCGTTGCTGGTCGCCGCCAATGACGGCGTCGGCACCAAGCTCAAGCTCGCCATCGACACCGGGCTGCATGACAGCGTCGGCATCGACCTGGTCGCCATGTGCGTCAACGACCTGATCGTGCAGGGCGCCGAGCCGCTGTTTTTCCTCGACTATTTCGCCAGCGGCAAGCTCGATACCGACACCGCAGTGCGCGTTGTCGCGGGCATTGCCGAAGGCTGCAAGCAAGCCGGCTGCGCGCTCATCGGCGGCGAAACCGCCGAAATGCCCGGCATGTATGCGGCGGGCGATTATGACCTCGCGGGCTTTTCGGTCGGCGCCGTCGAACGCGGCGAGCAGCTGACCGGTGACAAGGTCGCGGCGGGCGATGTGCTGCTCGGACTGGCCTCGACCGGCCCGCATTCGAACGGCTATTCGCTGATTCGCCGCATCCTCGCCGATGGCGGTCACAAGCTCGACCGGCCGGCACCTTTCGACATCGAACAACTGCTCGGGCGCGCACTGCTGACGCCGACGCGCATCTATGTGCGCTCGCTGCTGCCGAGCATCCGCGCCGGCAAGATCCACGCGCTGGCGCACATCACTGGCGGCGGTCTG
>CALDHQ010000631.1 GCA_937894055.1 uncultured Polymorphobacter sp. | reverse complement strand
CCAATCATAGGGTGCAGGCCTCAGGCCTGCCCGCCGGAGGCCCTTCAAGCATTCGCCCGCACCTGCGCCAGCAACTGTTCGACATGCGCAATCGGCGTATCCTGCAAAATCCCGTGACCGAGATTGAGGATATGCGGCCGCTTGTCGAACGCCGCGCGGATCCGTGCGATATTTTCGGCAAGCGCGCGGCCGCCGGCGATCAGCGCCAGCGGGTCGATATTGCCCTGCACCGGCAACCCTGGCGGCAGGATTGCGTCGGCCCACGCTGGATCGACGGTCTCGTCGAGACCGACGGCATCGACGCCAGTCTGCGCGGCATAGGCGCCGAGCTTGGCGCCGGCGCCCTTGGGAAAGCCGATGACGGGGATTTGCGGATGGCGCACCATCAGCCTTCCGACGATATCGGCGGTTGGTGCGATGACCCAGCGTTCGAACTCGGCGGGCGCGAGACTGCCCGACCAGCTGTCGAACAGCTGCACGACCTGCGCGCCGGCTTCGATCTGCCCCGACAGATAATCGACGGTGACCGCGACGATGCGGTCGATCAGCAGCCGGAACGCCATCGGGTCGCGGTAGGCCAGCCGCCGCGCCGCTTCCTGGTCCTTGCTGCCGTGGCCGGCGACCATATAGGTCGCGACCGTCCACGGGCTGCCGGCAAAGCCGATCAGCGCGGTTTCGGGTGACAGCGCGGCACGCACGCGGCGCACGGTTTCATAGATCGGCGCGAAGTGGTGCGGCGCCGGTGTCAGTGCCTCGAAACCGCCGTCGAGCAGCGCCGGCTCGAGCTTTGGCCCCTCGCCGACGCCGAAGCTCAACGCCTGCCCCATCGCGTGCGGGACGATCAATATGTCCGAAAACAGGATTGCCGCATCGACGCCGAACCGCTTGACGGGCTGCAGGGTAATCTCGGCCGCCGCCTCGCTGTCATAGACGAGATTGAGGAACCCACCCTTTTCGGCGCGCAACGCACGGTATTCGGGCAGGTAGCGCCCAGCCTGGCGCATCAGCCACACCGGCGGCGGATCGATGCGTTCGCCAGACAGCACGGCAAGCAGAGGTGACGGATTCTGGTTCATAGTCTCCCTCACCGCACGCGCTGCCCGCCGTCAAGCCCCGAGGTCGGACACCACTGCACCTCTTCAATCTGATTCTAGAAATAGATTCTAGTGAAGGTTGTAGTGCTGTGGACAAAGCACTGTCCTGTCCCATGCCCGATTCAACCCACAGCAAACATGTCCGCCAAACCCCGCAGACTCGGCGAGTCGCGAAAACTGTCCCCGTTGTCCACAGGCGCATCTGTGGATTCTTTCACCTGTTGAAGCGCTGTGGATAAATCGGCGGCGCTGCGTTGACCTTGGCAAGCCCGGCGTTGCACAACCGGCTCCAGTGTCGCCACACAGCGCTTATCCACAGGCTTGTGCGGCGGCTATTTTTGGAGACTCCCGATTTGACGACGCGGCTGCACCTGCACCTGGTCTCCGACTCGACCGGCGAAACGCTCGAGTCGGTCGCCAAGGCCGGGCTGGCGCGCTTCGAAGGCGTCGAGGCGATCAAGCATTTCTGGCCGATGGTGCGCTCCGAAGGCCATCTCGAACGCGTCCTCGACGAAGTCGCCAAGCGCCCCGGGCTGGTGCTCTACACGCTCGTCAACGGTAACGTCCGCAACCTGCTCGAATCGCGCTGCATCGCACTCGGGCTGCCGTTCGTCTCGGCGCTCGACCCGACGATCAACGCACTATCGCTGCTGCTCGGCCAGACGGCTACCACCCGCCCAGGCCGGCAGCACATCATGGACGCTGCGTATTTCCGCCGCGTCGATGCCATCAACTACACAATGGCGCACGACGACGGCGCCGGTCAGGACGACTGGAACGAAGCCGACATCGTGCTCATCGGCGTCTCGCGATCGTCGAAAACCCCGACGTCGATCTACCTCGCCAACCGCGGCTACAAAACCGCCAACATGCCGATCGTCACCCAGTCACCGCCGTCACCCGAACTGTTCCGGCTGACCAAGCCGCTGCTCGTCGGCCTCACCACCTCGACCGATCGCCTCGTCGCCGTCCGCCGCAACCGGTTGCTGACCATGGGCCAAACCCCCGATACCGACTATGTCGACAATGATGTCGTCGCCGCCGAAGTCGCCTTCGCGCGCCGGCTGTTCGCCGACCACGATATCCCCGTCATCGACGTCACCCGCCGGTCGATCGAGGAAACCGCCGCCGCAATCATCAATCTGGTGCAGGCGCGCGAAGATCAGGACGCAGCGAAGTGATTCAAGAGCCTCCGGCGGCCAGCTTGAAGCTGGACACATTGATTCTGGCTTCTCAGTCATCGGCGCGGCGCGCGATGTTGAGCGCCGCCGGAGTCAAATTCGAAGCCGTATCGCCCAACGTCGATGAAGAAGGCATTCGCGACGCACTGCTCGCACGTGGCGCGCCGCCACGCGACATCGCCGATGCCCTCGCCGAAACCAAGGCGATCAAACTGTCACGGCGATTCCCAACCGCCCTCGTCCTCGGCGCCGACCAGATTCTCGTCACCGCCGACGGCCAAATCCTCGACAAACCCGGCACCCGCGACCGCGCCGCCGCCCAACTGCGCGCGCTGATGGGCAAACAGCACCAACTCATCTCCGCCGCGGTCATCGCCCAGAACGGCGAAGCCGTCTGGCGCAAGATCGACTCCGCGCGCCTGACCATGCGGCCGCTGTCCGACGCGTTCATCGAAACCTACCTCGATGTAGAAGCCGACCATGTCATCCACTGCGTTGGCGCCTACCGCATCGAAGCCCTCGGCGCGCAGCTGTTTACCCGCGTCGCCGGTGACCATTTCACCATCCAGGGCCTGCCGCTGCTCGCAGTGCTCGACTTTCTCCGTGCGCGCGGGGTGTTGGCGATATGACGAAAGTGCAAAGAGCCTCCGGCGGGCAGGGCCTTGGGCCCTGCACCCAGATGTTGACCGTGCATCATAATCCGACGCTGGCCTGTGCGGCACCAACCCAATATTCGGGTGCAGGGCCTGCGGCCCTGCCCGCCGGAGGCCCTGAATGATCTTACCCCCCTCAGCCGGCGTCATCGGCTGGCCCGTCGCACACTCGAAATCGCCGATGATCCACCGTTTCTGGCTGGCCAAACTCGGGCTCGACGGCGACTACAGCCGCTTCCCCGTTCACCCCGACAATCTCGGCACCGCGATCCGCGCGCTGCCCGCGCTCGGCCTGCGCGGCGT
>CALDHQ010000630.1 GCA_937894055.1 uncultured Polymorphobacter sp. | reverse complement strand
GGCAAGCCGTTGAATGTCGTTTTCGATCCGGTTTGTGGCCCGTTGTTCGAACCCGCGTTCCGCTCGCTCGGCTGGGGTGGGCGGCATCTGGTTGTCGGCTTTGTCGGCGGCCCGATCCCGGCACTGCCGAGCAACCTGACATTGATGAAAGGCGCCGGGCTGCTCGGCGTCGATGTCCGCCAGTTCATGCTGTTCGAGCGCGGCCGCGTTGCCGAACACCTCGATACGCTCGCCGACTGGCTGGCGACGGGGCGCATCGATCCGCCGGTCGGCAAGACGTTCGGCTGGGCCGATTACGGTGCAGCGCTCGAAAACGCTTTCGGCGGGCAGGCGATCGGCAAGACCATTCTGACGGTTGGCTGAAGCTAGCCGCGCGGCGGCAGGTAGCGCAGCGGGTCGACCGCAGTGCGCCCGCGCCGAACCTCGAAATGCAGCTGCGGCGTATCGACCGATCCTGACGACCCGGCACGTGCGATCGGTTCGCCGGCGCGGACTTTGGTGCCGAGCGTCACCAGCAGCGCCTCGTTGTGCGCATAGGCCGTCACCCAGCCGCCGGGGTGCTTGATCAGCAGCAGATTGCCGAAGCCGGGAATGGCGTCGCCGGCATAGGCGACGGTGCCGTCGGCGGCGGCACGCACCGCGCCGCCCTTGGTAACCTTCAGGTTGATGCCGTCATTGTAGCGGCCGCCGGGCTTGGCGCCGAAGCTCGACAGAATTCGGCCCTCGACCGGCCAGACCAGCGCGATCGACGCGGCGGGGGCTTCGGCGGGCTTTCGCGGCGCGCTGGTGACCGGCTTTTCTGCAGGCGCCGAGCCGGTGATCAGGTCATCGATATTGACGCTGAACGCCGCCGCGCGCTGCTCGACCGTCATGTTGGCAGTTGCCGCTGCCGCCGCCTTGGTCGACGGCAACATCAGCTTCTGCCCGACTTCGAGCGCATAAGGCGGCTTGAGCTTGTTCGCGGCGACGACCTTCGACCACGGCACGCCGTAAGCCTGCGCGATGGCAATGCCGGTTTCGCCGCGTTTGACAGTGTGCAGCCGCCCGCCCGGCACGGCCACGGCGTCGGGCACGACCTTCGCCGGCTTCCATGCCGGCTTGGGCGCAGGGGCGGCAGGCGCTGGCTTCGGTGCGGGCGTGGTCGCCGGCGGCGGCTTGGGTGTCGAGCAAGCGGCAACCGCCAGCACCAGCATCAGCAACAGGGGACGGGGTGCGCGGCTCACCCGGCCACATTAGCCGTGAACCGCGTTCAAGGGAATCGCCTTACGCGGGGCGCACGGCCTCTTCCATGCCGGCCATCGCGTCGCGCAGGCTCGCCATCGTCTCGTAGTGCGTCAGGTCGAGGTGCAGCGGCGTCACCGAAATGCACGACTGGCGCATCGCCTTGAGGTCGGTTTCATGGCCGGGGCTGGCGACTTCGCGGCCATAGCCGAACCAGTAATAGGCGAAGCCGCGCGGATCGATGCGTTCCTCGATGGCGATATGGCCATAGTCGCGGAAGCCCTGCTCGGTGACGCGCACGCCGCGCACCTCGGCGGCCGGCACCGGCGGGAAGTTGATGTTCATCAGCACGCCGGGCGCCGCCGGAATGGCGAGCAAGCGGCGCACGACATCGGCGCCGTACTTCACCGCCGCGCTGAAATCCTCGCGGCCGACGGTATAGTCCGCCATCACCTGGCTGAGCGCGATCGAGCGCACGCCGGCAAGGCAACCCTCCATCGCCGCCGAAACGGTACCGGAATAGGTGACATCCTCGGCAAGGTTGCCGCCACGGTTGACGCCCGACAGCAGCACATCGGGGCGGTGATCCTTCATCACCTGGCCCAGCGCCATCATCACGCAGTCGGTCGGCGTGCCGCGCACCGCAAAGCGCTTGTCGCTGAGCTGGCGCAGCCGGATCGGCGCGGTCAGCGTCAACGAATGCCCGGCGCCCGATTGCTCCTCGGCCGGCGCGACAACCCAGACATCGTCCGACAACTCCGCGGCGATGGCTTCGAGCACGACAAGCCCGGGAGCGGTAATGCCGTCGTCGTTGGTAACCAGGATGCGCATGGGGGAAGTCCTTAAATTTGAAAGATCCTCCCCGAAGACGGGGAGGACTACGCGTTCGGCACCAGCTTGGTGACGCCGCCCATGTAGGGCCACAACACTTCAGGGATGTGAACCGAACCATCGGCTTGCTGGTAGTTTTCGATGACCGCGACCAGCGTCCGGCCGACCGCCAGCCCCGAGCCGTTGAGCGTGTGGACGAATTGCGTGCCCTTTTCACCCTTGGCCTTGAAGCGTGCGTCCATGCGCCGCGCCTGGAAGTCGCCGCAGTTCGAAATGCTCGAAATCTCGCGGAACGCGTTCTGCCCGGGCAGCCAGACTTCAAGGTCATAGGTCTTCTGCGCGCCGAAACCCATGTCGCCGGTGCACAGCAGCATGCGGCGATAATGCAGCCCGAGCTTGTCGAGAATCGCTTCGGCGGATGCCGCCATATATTCATGTTCGGCAGCGCTGGTGTCGGGCGTGGTGATCGCCACCAGCTCGCACTTTTCGAACTGGTGCTGGCGGATCAGCCCGCGCGTGTCGCGGCCCGCCGAGCCGGCTTCGGAACGGAAGCACGGCGTCAGCGCGGTCAGCCGCAGCGGCAGGTTTTCGGCGTCGAGAATGCTCTCGCGCACCAGGTTGGTGAGCGACACTTCGGCGGTCGGAATCAGGTAGCGGCCGTCGGTGGTCTTGAACAAATCCTCTTCGAACTTCGGCAACTGGCCGGTGCCGAACAGCGCGTTGTCGCGCACCAGCAACGGCACCACCGTCTCGCGGTAGCCGCGCGTTGCTGTCTGCGTGTCGATCATGAACTGGCCGAGCGCGCGGTGCAGCCGCGCCAGCGGCCCCGCCAGTACCGCAAAGCGCGCGCCGGCGATCGCGGCTGCGGCATCGGGGTCATAACCGAAGCGCACCGCGAGGATGTCATGTTCGAGCGGCTTGAAGCCGAATTCGGGCCTGGTGCCGTTGACGTGCAGCACGACATTGCCGTGCTCGTCGGCGCCTTCGGGGACGTCGGCGGCGGGCAGGTTGGGGATTTCGGCGAGCGCGGCGGTCATCGCCGCACCAAGGTCGCGGACCTGGTCGTCGAGCGCCGGCAGGCTTTCCTTGAGCTCTGCAACCACCGCCATCAGCGCGGCGGCGGTGGCTTCGTCATTCGCCGCCTTGGCAGCACCGATGGCGCGCGAGGCGTCATTGCGCTGCGCCAGCGCTTCCTGCTGCGTCGTCTGCAACCCGCGGAGTTCGGCATCAATCGCCAGCAGCCGCGCCGACGCCGGTGCGACGCCGCGACGGGCGAGTGCTGCGTCAAACGCCGCAGGTTCGGCGCGAATGGCTTTGATATCGTGCATGGCGAGAGCCTATGCCGCTCGCGTCGCGCTGAATCAAGCCAAGGCCGCATTGTCATTTCGGATACGTATCTATATGGTGCCAGCGAGCGTCCGGATTGCAGCAGGCGCCAGACCCGTAAAGACTGACCAGATTTAACGCTGTATTAAGGCCCCCGGGCCGTTGCGACATCTTGCCACTGCCGCCTCCGCCATGCTTATTACGGCCATGTTCTTGAGTGGTACCCGATGATCCTGACTTGCCCCGAATGCGGTGCGCGCTACCGCCTCGCCGATGACGCCATTCCGCCCGCCGGCCGCTCGGTGCAATGCGCCAGTTGCAAGCACAGCTGGTTCGAAGCCGCACCACAACGGGCAGCTGTAGCGCAGCCCGCCCCGCCGCCTGCGCCGGCACCTTCCCCCGTGCCGATTCCTTACCCGTCACCGCCACCCGAACCCGAAGTACCGCAGCGCAGCCACTGGTTGTGGACGCTCGCCGCCCTCGTCACCGGGCTGGTGCTGACCGTGCTCGCGGCGTCGGTTTGGCGGGCCGACCTGTCGGCGCTCGGCGTGCCGGTGCCGGCCGGCGCTGCGACCCAGGCCGCCGCACCCGCTACCAGCCCGCTGATCATCGAAGCGACGGTGCAGCTGCGCGTGCTGCCATCGGGCGGTAACTTCATGGCGGTCACCGGCACGATCACCAACCCGACCAAGACGCAGCAGCCGGTGGTGGCGATGGTCGCTGATGTGCTCGATGCGCAGGGCAAGGTGCTCGACAGCTGGCCGATTCCGGCGCCGCTGAGCGTACTGCCGCCGGGCCGCACCGTCGGCTTCGACACCATCATCCTCGCGCTCCTCACCGTCTTCCAGATGACCACGCTCGAGGGCTGGTCCGGCATCCTCTACATGGTCCAGAGCGGCAACGAGCCCGTCTTCGCCGCGCTCCTCTTCATCGTCTTCATCCTCGTCCAAGTCCCGCTTCCTCTCTCCACAATCCTCATTCTCTGCATCGACCTCGGCACTGACATGGTGCCCGCCATCGCTTTCGCCTACGAGAATGTCGAGCTTGATATCATGGAAAGAATGCCCAGAAACTCAAAGAGAGATAGACTCGTCGGCGCCAGGCTCCTCTCATATGCTTACGTTCAAATTGGAGTCACATAGGCCGTCGGAGGCTTCTACACATACTTCCAAGTCCTCAATGACTACGGAATAAGACCTAAGACTCTATTTTTCCTAGCTAGTAA
>CALDHQ010000629.1 GCA_937894055.1 uncultured Polymorphobacter sp. | reverse complement strand
TGCCCGTTGGCACAGCGCCGGGGAATGGCCCTGACTTGATCTTTGAGTTTCACGATTTTGTGATCGTGGTTGAGGTCACATTGACGGACAACTCACGGCAGGAAGCCGCCGAAGGTGAACCAGTGCGCCGCCATGTGGCGGATCTGGTTTCTCATTATGCGATTCAATCCGGCAAACCTGTGTATGGACTATTCATTGCAAATCGCATCGACTCCAACACCGCCGAAACATTCCGAATCGGCGTTTGGTTCACTCGCACGGATGACAAGATGCGCTTAGACATCATCCCGGTGACGCTCGTACAGTTCAAAGCCTTTTTTGAAGCCCTGTTCACGTCTGGCCGTGTTGAGGTCGGTTTGATTCGTGAGCTGCTCGACCTGTGCGGTGGCTTGCGGCCAGCACATGAAGCGCCAGCATGGAAGCATGAGATTCAGCAGACTTTCAATCACCGGATCGCTGCCCTGCTGAACTAAACCTGTCAGCCATTTGGTAACAATCTAAAGGTTTGTATCGTGAATTCTGAAAATAATCTTAAAATTAACCCACTCATAAGTGAAATCGCCGTTAAGTTCTTAGGCGTAAAAACCTTGGAAACTCAGAATTCTGACGCTTTGGATTTCCATGACTTGGCAGTTTGGACTTTAAAGGCGGCATTGGAAGCTGCTTTCAATGCTGGATATAAGAGTGTCCAAAACCATGACGAGCCAAAATAATCAGCACTCTAGCGCAGATGAGGAATTGAGTGAATGAGTGAAAACGTGCCGACCACTGCGCCAATTACCGAAGCCGAGCGCCGCAAGCGTCAGGAGGCGGTCAACTTCGCCCGTGCCAATGTCGGCCTTGAAGGGTTCAAGCCTTCCGAGGAAGCGGAGCAACGCGCAGCCCGGTTTGTCGCCGGTGAAATCGACCTTCTCATGCGGCCATTGGCCGGTGTGGTACCACTTGCCCTTGAAGCTTTCCAGGCCGGGGAACTTTGGCGCCTGCGGAATCGACAGGCAGCCGGTGGCCATCACGACATGGCGCGCGCTGACGGTATCGCCGCGGTCGGTGGTCACCGTCCAGCGGTTGGCGGTTTCGTCGAAGTGCGCGGCGTTGACGCGGGTATCGAGCTGGATGTCGCGACGCAGGTCATAGCGGTCGGCGACATGGTTGGCATAGTCGAGCAGTTCGGCCTGCGGCGCATAGCGCTCGCTCCAGCGCCATTCGCGTTCAAGCTTTTCGTCAAAGCTGAAGCTGTATTCGAGGCTCTGGATATCGACGCGCGCGCCCGGATAGCGGTTCCAGAACCAGGTGCCACCGACGCCGCTGCCAGCTTCGAACACCTTGGCGGTCATCCCCAGTCCGCGCAGCCGGTGCAGCATGTACATGCCGCCAAAGCCGGCACCGACAACCACCACATCGACTTCGCTATAGACGCCATCCGCCACGGTCATTCTCCCCAAAATTCATGCTGCCCGTTCTTGATTTATGGGCAGCGCAGACCGCAAATTGACCAGAGGCTGACGCTTACGTCAAGTGATGCGTCGCAGTAGCGCGTTCAGCCTGTCGCGCAGTTGTCCCGGCCATGGTATGCAGCGACGAAATTTCCGACAGGGGCCCAGCTTGAGCACATCATTTTCGCTGTTCGTCGCGACGTTCTCCACCATGCTGGCGCTGATCAACCCGCTGGAGGCGATGCCGATATTTCTGGGTCTGACGAAGGGCAATTCGCGCGCTGAACAGCTTGGCGTCGCCAGGCGGGCCTGCCTCTACGCGCTGGGGCTGATGTTTTTCTTCCTGATCTGCGGCCCGCTGCTGCTCACGGCGTTCGGCGTGCCGTTGGCGATGATCCGCGTGGTCGGCGGCATCGTGGTGATGAAAATCGGCTTCGAGCTGTTCTCGCCGTCGCCCGGCGGCCCGACGGTCACCGCGACAGGCAGCGGGCAAGGCGATGTTGCCTTCGCGCCGCTCGCCCTGCCGATCATGTTCGGCCCCGGCGGCATTGCCGCGATCCTCGGCTTCACCTCGACGATTCGCGCCGACGACGACAAGCTCGCGCCGCTCGTCGCGATTGCCGGCGCGCTCGTGGCGACGATGATCATCACCTATGCGACGCTGGTGCGCGCCAACGACATCGTCAAGTTCATCGGTGCCGCCGGGCTCGACGCCGCGACCAAAATCATCGGATTCTTCGTCGCGGCGATGGGCGGCGGGCTGATCTTCCACGGCATCATGGAAGCCATCAAGACGATGAACAACTGACGCCGCGCACCGGCATTTGACACGCCCGCGCCAACAGTTGGTATTGACTCGGGGGCATCTACACGCATGACAGAGGCAACATCCGTTCCAGCCTTGGGGGAACGGATGATCGGGGCTGCCGGCAACGCGCCGGCGCGCCGACAACGAAAAGGCACGGCGCAAAGCCGGCCCTATCACAACGAATGGATCGTGCATGGACAAGTCGAATACCGCCGCAACCACCATCGATTTCGACCAGATGCCGACGCTGGGCGACGTCGCGCGCTACCAGGCGCGCGTGCGACCCGATCAGCTCGCGCTGGTGTTCGAAGGGCGTGAGACGACCTATGCCGAATTCGACCGCCACACCAACCAGGTTGCCAATGCGCTGATCGCGGCCGGGCTGACCAAGGGCCAGCGCATCGCCTACCTCGGCAAGAACAGCGACCATTATTTCGAACTGATGTTCGGCGCGCTCAAGGCCGGCGTCGTCATCGCGCCGATCGGCTGGCGGCTGGCGCCGCCCGAAGTCGCCTATATCGTCGGCGACTCCGATGCGGTGATGCTGTTCGTCGGCCCCGAAGTCGCCGAACAGGCCGCGGCCATCGCGCCCGACCTGCCGAACCTCAAAATCGTCGCGATGGAGCCGAACGACCGCGGCTGGCCGACGTTCGAGGCGTGGCGCGACGCCCAGCCTGACAGCGACCCCGGCGTTGCCATCGACGACACCGACATCGCGGTGCAGCTCTACACCTCGGGCACCACCGGCCGCCCCAAGGGCGCGATGCTGATGCACCGCAACCTGCTCGGCGGGCGCAAGCTGGCGGCCGCCGCCGGCCTCGCGTGGAACGACTGGGGTCCCGAAGACGTCAGCCTCGTGGCGATGCCGGTCTCGCACATCGGCGGCACCGGCTGGGGCATTGTCGGGCTGGTCAACGGCGCCAAGGGCATCGTCGCGCGCGAATTCGACCCGTTCAAGGTGCTCGATTTCATCGAACAGGGCCGCATCTCGAAGATGTTCATGGTGCCCGCCGCGCTGCAGATCGTCGTCCGCCAGCCGCGCGCCCGCGAAGTCGATTATTCGCGGCTCAAATACATCCTCTACGGCGCCAGCCCGATCCCGCTCGACCTGCTGCGCGAGTGCATGGAGGTGTTCGGCTGCGGCTTCTGCCAGCAATACGGCATGACCGAAACCACCGGCACGATCGTCTACCTGCCGCCCGAAGACCATGATCCCGCCGGCAATGCGCGGATGCGTGCGGCGGGGCTGCCGATGCCCGGCGTCGAAATCAAGATCATCGATGACGCCGGCAACA
>CALDHQ010000628.1 GCA_937894055.1 uncultured Polymorphobacter sp. | reverse complement strand
CGGCAAGATGTGCGTGGGTGATGGCGACCGCGAGCGCATCGGCGGCGTCTTCACCCGCGACCTTGCAGCCCGGCAGCAGCCGTTCGACCATCGCGCGAATCTGGCGCTTGTCGGCATTGCCGACGCCGACGACGGCCTTTTTGACCAGCCGCGTCGCATATTCGGCGACTGGCAGGCCGGAACGCGCCGCGACGAGCAGCACGACGCCGCGCGCCTGGCCGAGCTTGAGCGTCGATTGCGGGTTGGTGTTGACGAAGACTTCCTCGACCGCGGCCCCATCGGGCGCATGCGCGGCGATGACCGTCATCAGCCCGTCGTGCAGCGCCAGCAGCCGGTCGGCGAGCGCATCGGTGGCGCGGCTTTTGACCGCGCCGTTGGCAATGTGCCGCAAGCGGTTGCCCTGCGCCTCGATCACGCCCCAGCCGGTGGTTTGCAGCCCTGGGTCGAGGCCGATGAGGATCACGCCTTAGCCGAGCTTCGCCAGCACGTCTTCGGGGACGTCGTAGTTGCCGTAGACGGTCTGGACGTCGTCATCGTCTTCGAGCGCGTCGATGAGGTTCATCAGCGTGCGGGCATTGGCTTCGTCGACCGAGACGGTTTCCTTGGCGCGCCAGTGCAGCTTGGCCGATTCGGGTTCGCCGAGCTTGGCCTGCAGCGCCTTGGCGACTTCGTGAAGCGCGTCCATCGCGGTGTAGACTTCGTGGCCGTCCTCGCTCGACACGACATCGTCGGCGCCGGCTTCCAAAGCGGCTTCGAATACCGTGTCGCCGTCGCCGGCCTTGAGTTCATAGGTGATCAGGCCGCAGCGTTCGAAGCCGTGGCTGACCGAGCCGCTGGCGCCGAGGTTGCCGCCGTTCTTCGAAAAGATCGTGCGGACGTGCGTCGCGGTGCGGTTGCGGTTGTCGGTGAGCGCTTCGACGATGATGGCGACGCCGCCGGGGCCGAAGCCTTCGTAGCGCAATTCTTCGAAATCATCGCCACCGGGTTCGGCGGCCTTTTTGATGGCGCGATCGACATTGTCCTTGGGCATCGATTCCTTGCGCGCCGCGAGCACCGCAGTGCGCAGCCGCGGGTTCATCGCCGGATCAGGCAGGCCGGACTTCGCCGCGACGGTGATTTCACGCGCCAGCTTGGAGAAGATTTTCGACCGCTTGGCGTCCTGCGCGCCCTTGCGGTACATGATGTTCTTGAACTTGCTATGGCCGGCCATGGTCGGAAAACGCGCCTTGTTATTGGGGTCGCGCGCTGTTTAGGCCGGTCGGGGGTGTGAAAGCAACCGGTGGCGCTAAACCGCTGCCGCCACTGCACGGCCGAGCATGACACCGGCGAGCGAGGCGCGGTAGTCGGCCGAGGCGTGGATGTCCGAATTGAGGTCATCGGCGTCGAGCACCAGGCCCTTGACCGCAGCGACGCTGAACGCGCCGTTCAAAGCGGCTTCGGCAGCATCCCAGCGGAAAACGCCGGGGCCGGCACCGGTGACCGCAACGCGGACGCCGTCAGCGAATTTCGCGACGAACACGCCGACCACCGCATAGCGCGACGCCGGGTGGCGGAACTTGGCGTAGGCGGCCTTTTCGGGGATGCGGAAGCCGATGCGCGTGATGATTTCGCCGTCGGCCAGCGCGGTGGCGAACATGCCCTGGAAGAAGTCGTCGGCTTTGTAGCTGCCGGCGGTGGTTTCGACGACACCGTCGAGCGCCAGCACGGCGGCGGGATAGTCGGCGGCGGGGTCATTGTTGGCGACCGAGCCGCCGAGCGTGCCACGGTTGCGGACTTGCTGGTCACCGATGCCGGACGCGAGCTGCGCCAGCGCGGGCAATGCCGTCGCATCGGTCGCAACAGTCGCGTGACGCGTCATCGCGCCGATCCAGAGTCGGTCGCCGTCTTTGGTTATGCCGGTCAGCCCGGCGACCTGCGACAGATCGACGAGCGTGTCGGGCATGCGCAGCCGCGACTTCATGGCGGGCAGCAACGTGTGGCCACCGGCGAGCAGCGCGGCTTCGCCACCGGCGTTGAACGCGGCGGTTGCAGCGGCCAGGGTGGCGGGACGTTCAAGTGCGAATTCACGCATTGGACTTGCCCCCCATGGCCTTCGCACCGGCGCCGATGGCGGCGATGATGTTCTGGTAACCCGTGCAGCGGCAGAGATTGCCTTCAAGGTCGTGCGCGATGGTTTCGGCGCTGACGTTCGGGCCGTGGCGGCGGACGATTTCGAGGCCCGCCATCACCATCCCCGGCGTGCAAAAACCGCACTGCAGACCGTGGTTATCCTTGAACGCCGCCTGCATTGGGTGAAGCTCGTCACCCT
>CALDHQ010000627.1 GCA_937894055.1 uncultured Polymorphobacter sp. | reverse complement strand
CGACACGCATGGCCGAGGAACTCGCCGAGGCCCCCGAGCGGCCGCGCATCGAGGCTACCGCACGCGTTCGTGGCGGTGAAAGCCTGTCGCGCGCGCTGCGCCGCGCCGAAGTCGGTGCAGCCGATGCCGACGCCGTCAACCGGCTGGTTGGTGGCCGCGCCGTCAAGCCGGGCACGGCGATCGACCTCGTGCTTGGCCGCCGCGAGAACAAGTCGGTGCCGCGCCCGCTCGAGAAACTCGGCTACCGCGCGGCGTTCGACCTGCGCATCGAAGTGCTGCGCAACGAAGCGGGCGAGCTGGTGCTCAAGCGCATCCCCATCGCCGTCGACAACACGCCGCTGCGCATTTCCGGGACCGTCGGCAGCGGGTTGGCGCGCGCCGCTCGCAGCGCCGGTGTGCCGGCCAAGGCGGTCGCCGACTATATCCAGGCGATGGGCTATGTCATCGACATGCAGCGCCAGGTCGGCAAGAAAGACCGCTACGACATCGTGCTCGAACACCGCCGCGCCGAAACCGGCGAAACCGAAACCGGCGGGCTGATCTATGGCGCACTGACGCCGGCGAAGGGCGAGAAAATCGAGCTGCTGCGCTGGGGTGGCGGGGCCGGCCAGTTCTACCGCGCCAACGGCGAAAGCGCCCGCAAGGGGCTGATGCGCACGCCGGTCAACGGGGCGCGCCAGACATCGGGCTTCGGCATGCGCTTCCATCCGGTGCTGAGCTATTCACGGCTGCACCAGGGCACCGATTTCGGCGCCGCCTATGGCGCGCCGATCATGGCGGCGGCCGGCGGCAAGATCATCATGGCCGGTCCGCACGGCGGCCATGGCAACTATATCAAGATCCTGCACCGCCCCGGCCTGGCGACCGCCTACGCGCATCTCAGCCGCTTCGCCGTCAAGAACGGCCAGCAGGTCGCGCAGGGGCAGGTCATCGGCTATGTCGGCTCGACCGGCCTGTCGACCGGCCCGCACCTGCACTACGAAGTCTGGCTCAACGACAAGCCGGTCAACCCGATGTCGATCAAGTTCACCGGCGGCACCCAGCTCGGCGGCGGCGACCTCGGCCAGTTCAAGGCCAAACTCGCATCAATGCGCAACCTGCGCCCCGCCGGCTCGATCGATGACGGCGACGCGAAGCCGATGACGACCAACCTGACGCGCACCACGCCGGTGGAAGAAGCACCGCCGGTCGCCGCACCGCCGGTCAAGGAAAAGCCCGTCGCCAAGGCACCCGCCAAAAAGGCCGCACCCGCCAAGGCCAAGGTGACCAAGAAGGACAGCGCCAAGAAGGCGAAGGCCAAGCCGTCATCGAAGACCGCAAAGGCGAAGTCCACCAAGGCCAAGCCGGCGGCCAAGTCGAAGTCCAAGACGGCGAGCAAGAGTAAATCGACGTCAAAGTCGAAGGCAGCGAAGTAGCAAGGGCCTCCGGCGGGCAGGCCTGAGGCCTGCACCCGATTGTTGCCCGTGACACACCAGCGGCCTCGGTTGCTGCGGCGCCGGCAGCATATGGGTGCAGGGCCTAAGGCCCTGCCCACCGGAGGCCCTGCCTCAACTCCGATCAGGAATGACGCGGTCGCGGCCCAGTCGTTTGGCGGTGTAGAGTGCGCTGTCGGCGCGGGCGATGACGCTATCGGGGGTGTCGTCGGCGTGGTTGATCGAGACACCTGCGGAAAAGGTGATGCGGCCCATGCTGGCGCCATCGGCGGTGCGGCGGATGATCTGTCCCGCCA
>CALDHQ010000626.1 GCA_937894055.1 uncultured Polymorphobacter sp. | reverse complement strand
GTGGCGCGGACCTTGACCATGCCGCCGCCGCTGGCGCCTTCGACTTCGAGCGTGTCGAGCTTGGCCTGCGCCTTGGCCATTTCGGCCTGGACGCCTTGCGCGGCCTTCATGATGTCATCGATACTGGGCATCGTTCTCGCTCCCTAAGTCTGTCGCCGGCACATCGGCAGCCGGCGCTTCAATGTCAATCAGCTCGGCGCCCGGAAACACCGCGAATATCGCCTGTACCGCCGGGTCGGCGAGCACGGCGGCGCGAGTCGCAGCTTCAGCGGCAATGCCCTGGTCGAGCAGCGTCGGCGCGGCGTCATGGTCGGCGGCGCGCGCCAGCGTCACCGTCCAGCGCTCGCCGGTCCATAGCGACAGGCACGCCATGACGCGTGCGGCAAAGTCGGTCGGCAGCTGCTCGGACGCGGTCACCGTCAGCGATGGCGGCGCATAGTCGACCACGCGCACCTCGTCATGCATCAGGTGCGCCAGCCGCGGCTCGCGCCGGTCTTCGAACAATTGCACCAGCGCCGCGAAATCAGCGGGGGCGGGGACAAGCGCTACGGGTTCGGGCGGGCGCAGCGCACGCACCTGTGCGACGGGTTCCTCGGGGGCAAAATCGCGTTCGCCTGGGCCGGGATCACCGTGGTCGGCGGTTTCGCGCGGCGGGGTGGCAATGCCGCGTTCGGTGAGCTTGCGCACCAGTTCGCCGGGGTCGGGCAGGGTGCTGGCGTGGATCAGCCGCAGCAGCGCCATTTCGGCGGCTTGCGCCGGCACGGGTGCGCTTTGCACCTCGGCGAGCCCCTTGAGCAGCAGTTGCCACAGCCGGTGCAGTGCACTGAAATCGAGCCGTGCGGCCCAGTCGGAAACCGCGGCGCGCTCCTCGTCGCTGAGCGCCGGATCGGTGGCACCGGCGACCTTGGCGCGTGTGATGGTGTGGACGAGTTCGAGCAGTTCGCCGAGCAGCTGCGCCGGATCGGTGCCGAGGTCATGGCCTTCGCCAAAAGCCTTGAGCGCGCCCGCGCCGTCGCCGGCCAGCAGCAGCGCCATCAGCGCGCGCACCATGCCGCGGTCGGACAGCCCGAGCATGTCGCGCACCGCCTGCGCGCTGACATTGCCGGCGCCGTGCGCGATCGCCTGGTCGAGAATCGACAGCCCGTCGCGCACCGAGCCTTCGGCGGCCCGGGCGATCAGCGCCAGCGCCTC
>CALDHQ010000625.1 GCA_937894055.1 uncultured Polymorphobacter sp. | reverse complement strand
CGCGGTCGCGCTCTTCGGCCCCAACGGGGCCGGCAAGACGACCCTCATGCGCCTGTGCGCAACCTTGATGCGGCCCAGTCAGGGAACGGTGCGCGTCCTCGGGCTCGACGCGGCGATCGTGGCGCTGTCGGGTCGAGTGCGGTTGCGCGAGGGTTCCCAGCGCACCAGTGAGGGCATCATCACCGAACTGTGGGAAGAGATCTTCGGCCGGGTCGCGGGTGACGGCGACGGGCCGGAAGGCGGGGGAGAGCAAGGCAATCGTGAGCGGGATGCGGCCGTCGGCGAGTGAAGGGTGGACGGAGAGGCCGTAGGCTTCCTGCACCTTGCATTCGACGCGAGGGCCGCCTTCCGCGCCGTAGTCGATATCCACGCTGCGGCCGACCGGGGTGGTCCAGCGCGTGGGGGCGAGGCGATTGAGGTCGCGTGGGAGGGGCCAGTCCAGAAGGGTGAGGGCTGCGTCAGCCAACTGGCCGCCTCCGACCGAGTCTAGCGATGCGGCGCCTTCGAGCAGCGGGCCGAGCCAGTCTTCCAGTTTCTCGGTGAGCTGTTCGCGGAAATTGGAGGGCCACGGCTCTCCGATGACGGAGGCGAGCACGCCGACACGATGGATCGCGCTTTCGAGTGTGTCGGCGTTCTTCAGCAAGCCGAAGCCATTCTCGCGGATGGCTTCGAGCAGGCCGGGCGTGCCGAGTTGCGACGCGCCGTTCAACTCGAGCGGGTCGATGAAGTCGGCATCGACGCGGCGCAGGATGACATCGGCGCGCTTGAGCCCCGAAATGGTGCGGACATAGACCTTGCCGTCGCGGACGATGAGGTCGCCGCCTTCGACGAGCAAAAAGCCGAGGTAGCGCGCCAGATGCGCCTGTTCGAAATAGGTTTCGCTGTAAGGGCCGGGCGTCATCAGGCAGATGCGCGGGTCGGCACGGTCGGCGGCAGCGGCGAGGCCCTTGCGCAGGTCATCAAAGAACGGCGCCAGCCGGTGGACGTTCATGCGGTTGTAGAGGTTGGGGTAGGCGCGAGATAATATGAGCCGGTTTTCAAGCGCATAGCCGGCGCCCGACGGCGCCTGCGTGCGGTCATCGAGCACCCACCAACGGCCATCGGGACCGCGCCCCAAATCGGCGGCATAGGTTTGCAGGTGGCGCCCGCCGACGGGTTTGACGCCGCGCATGGCGCGCAGGAAATCGTTGCTGCCGGTGAGTGCTGCGGCAGGCAAAACCCCGTCGCGCACCAGCGCCGCCTCGCCGTAAATGTCGGCGAGCAGCGCCTCCATCAGATTGGCGCGCTGTTCGACGCCCTCGGCAATCTGCGCCCATTCGGCTTCGGGCAGGATCAGCGGCAGCGGGTTGAGCGGCCAGCTGCGTTCGTTTTCCTCGCCGTAGATGCGGTACGACACGCCGGTATCGCGGATGTGGCGGGTGGCGAGGCTGAAGCGGCCGCGGAACTCCTCCTCGCTGTATTCGGCGACGTCCCCCAGGAAATCGAGCCAATAGTCGCGCGGGATGCCCGAGCGGTCGAACAGCTCGTCGGGGATGCCTTCGAACGACCGGTAGTCGCGCAGCCAGCCCGCCAGCCGTTCGGCGGTCGCAGCGTCGCGGTTGCGGCGCCGGGTCGAGGCGCGCTCAGCGACCAACCGGCGTCCTGAGGTCGAGGGTGAGCGGGAATTCGCCGGTCGGTGTTTCGGGCTGGAGCACGATGACGCCGGGGCTGTGGCCGTGCTCTTCGAACCGTGCCTTGCGGCGGGCTTGCGCCTCGTACGAATTGACCGGGAAGGTGTCGTAGCTGCGGCCGCCGGGATGGGTGACTATATCACGCGTCGCGGCACTGCGGCCGACGGCGTCGACATCGTTGGCTTCGTCGCGCTGGCGCCGCAGGATAACGCGGTGCTGACCGGCGGCCGGGCGCTCGACCAGGCGTTAGCCGACAAGGTAATGGCGGGGATCGTCGCCGACTTTTCCGACAACGTCTTCAATTTCGCGCATTTTACGATGAGCATGTGGGGCAATCAGGCCGCCTATCCGAACCTGAAAATGACTGACCTGTTCACCGATGAAGGCACCAAGGTGCTCGACGAGATCTATTCGAAGAAGTGCATGCACGCCGGCGCGGACACCATCAGCTTCAACTATGGCACCGGCTACAAGGCGCTGCTGCGCCCGCAGCCGGTCAACACGCTGGCGTGGGTGCAGGCGATCGTCGACGGCAGCGTGCCGCCGGTCAAGCCGGTGGCGCCGGTCGTCATCTATTGGGGCAGCAAGGACACCACGGTGCCGCCGGTAATGGGCAAGCTCTATCAGGCGCAGATGTGCAAGCTCGGCGGCAACGTCACGCGTGTCCAACTGCCCGGCGAGCAGTCGCACTTCACCACGCCGGGGTCGGCGGCGCCGCTGTATCAGGCGTGGATGAAGGACCGGCTGGCGGGCGTGCCGGTGGCTGATGGCTGCGCTGCGGTGGGGCAGTAAGCAAGTAAGGGCGTCGTGGCAAAGCCACGCCGTCGGACGGGTTCGGGCGGTTAGTCCGCCCGCCCCGCCGGCCGGACTGCGCGCGAGTCCGCGCACAAGTCGAAATTTGCGAAGGGCAAATTTGGCCTTGTGCGCTGGCCGCGCTTGTCAGTTGATTATATCATTAAAACTCAGCTGCCCGTCGAAAAGCGCGCGCACCACAAGTTCGGTGCGGCTCGACACGCCGTAGCGGCGCTTGGCGCTTTCGAGGTATTTGTGGACGGTGTCGGGCGACAGGCCGAGCAATTGGCCCGACACCCAGTTCGACTTGCCCTTGGCGGCGAGTACGACGCAATCGAGCTGGCGCTGCGTCAGCCGCGGCGTGCTGTCGCCTTCGCCGCCGTCGCGGTTGACCGCCAGCCGCCTTGCGGCCTCGAACGCGAAGCAGGCGAGATACTGCGCTGCCGGCAGCGAGTCGGCGGGCAGTTCGCGGTCACCCGCCATGACGAACGAGCATAGCCCCGACGCTTCGCCGGGCACGTGGATCGGCACGGTGTAGCCCTGCGACAGGCCCTGGCTGTGCGCCGATTGCATGTAGTTGTGGTGGTGCTTGGTCATGTTGACCATCGTCGGCAGCTCGGCCCAGCTGAACGGCGCGACCGAGCGTTCGACCGCGACCAGTACCGGGTCATGGACGTAATAATCGCCTGATATCAACAGGTCGACCCAGTCCGCCGGGAAGTCCGATAGCTGCACGGGCGCCGCCTGCAATCGCGAGCTGACGCGCTGGACCATCGCAAAGTGGTCGAACCGGAAGCGCCGCGTCGCATCCGACAGGGTTGTCGAAATGCTTTCGAGGCTGTCGGCATCGCGCACGGTTTTGACAAAAACCTGAACGTCCGAAAAAAGCGTCACACGAGTTCCCTGGGAAAAGCTGTCCCCCGAATCCAATATCGCAACTGCCCGTATTGCGGTATCAAACCTTTCCGTCCCCCGTCAGTTACACTATGCGTAATGTGTTAACAGTCAAATAATATATTTCGTGGAGTAATTGTGACAATGGTTAACGAAGTTGCGACACTCGCCGGCGGCTGTTTCTGGTGTACCGAAGCGGTGTTCGTCGAATTGAAGGGCGTCATCGCCGTGGAGTCGGGCTATATTGGTGGCGCCCGCCCGTCGCCGAGCTACGAGGCCGTCTGCACCGGCACCACCGGCCACGCCGAAGCGGTGCGCGTGACTTTCGATCCGGCCCAGGTCAGCTATGCCGACTTGCTCGACATCTTCTTCCATACGCACGACCCGACGACGCTCAATCGCCAGGGCGGCGATACCGGCACGCAGTACCGGTCGGCGATCTTCCCGAACTCGCCCGCACAGGCCGCCGAAGCCAAGGCCGCGATCGCCCGCAACCAGGCCGACTGGGACGCGCCGATCGTCACCAGCATCGAAGCCGATGCGCCGTGGTACAAGGCTGAGGCCTATCACCAGAACTACTTCGCCAACAACGCCGACAAGAACCCCTATTGCTCGGTGGTGGTGGCGCCCAAGCTGGCGAAGTTCCGCAAGGGCTATGCGGCGCGGTTGAAATAGCCACGACGAATTTCCGGCCAGCGGATATCCCCGCCCCGGTCCATCGTCCTTGGGTA
>CALDHQ010000624.1 GCA_937894055.1 uncultured Polymorphobacter sp. | reverse complement strand
TGGAGCATAAACCTGCGACCTCTACCATTAACTGTACCGTTTCCGGCGTGATTTCTGACAGCATGGATGACATTCTGGGCAAGGTGCATGAAGCGGGTCTTACCCTGAAAGCCGGCTGCGGTATCGGTTATGAGTTTTCAACATTGCGTCCAAAAGGCGCGTTTGTTGCCGGCGCCGGTGCCTACACCTACGGCGGCGCTGTCAACGTCACCAACGGCACCCTCACCATTGGCGATACCACCCTCGGCGGCAATCCCTGGGTCGGCCAGATGGATGACCTGCGCATCTACCGCCGCGCCCTCTCCGCGGCGGCCTCGTCGCTCTCCTTCCGGGCCCCGTCCCGCGTGGACGTCGTCGGCTCCTTCCTGCTGCGCACCATGGCGGCCCAGCCGACGCTGACGGTCGACCTGGCCGTCGAGATGCCCGCCGCCTGCTTCTCCTCGCGCGACGTCAAGAACTACGTCTACGCGGACAAGAGGAGCCTCTACCTCGGCGTGCTGGCCGACGCGCCTGAGCGGGTGCAGGCGTTGGTGGGCATCACCCCGGTGCCGGCCGGCGGCACGGTGCGCAAATAGCCGCTGACATAGGCCGCGGGCAGCCCGAGGCCGCGCAGGCCGGCGATCATGATGTGCGCGAAATCCTGGCAGACGCCGCGGCGCGCGGCGAATGACGCGGCGGCGGGGGTGGCGACATCGGTGGCTTTGCGGTCATAGGTGAAATCGGCGTGGATGCGCTTGGTGAGCTCGGCGGCGGCGGCAATGATCGGCCGGCCGGGGGTGAAGCTGGCGCGGACATAGTCGGTGATGGCGGGCAGCACGGGGGTGCGCGCGGTGGGGTAGAGGTACGACGCCGGGCTATCGGGGCCGAGGCCGGTTTCGACCATGGCGAGCGCGCGGATCGCCTCCCAATTGGGGCTTTCGAACGGCAGTTGCGGCCGAACGCTGTGGACATCGATGCGCGAGCGCGCTTCGATCGACAGCAGCTTGTGCGGCCGGTCGATGAGCACGGTGGTCATGCGCTCGCCGAAGCTGCCGATGCGCCAGTCGCTTTGCGCCGGCACCGGCGACACATGGATGCGGCTTTCGAGCACGGTTTGGGTGCGCGACGTGGCGGGCGTCAGCCGCAGCACGCAGCGGGCATATTCGACACTGGCTTCGTAGCGGTAGGTGGTTTTGTGGCGGACGCTGTAGATCATGCGAGGCCAGCGAGCTTGATGGTCGGCACGGCGTTGGCGCCTTGCAGGAAGTAGCGCGCGGCGATGGCGTCCGACAGCCGCATGAGCTCGGTTTCGAAGCCTTGGATGGCGGCGGCGTCGAGCGCGGCCGCGTCACCGGTTTCGATTTGCGTGGCGAGCGCCAGCAGGATGCGGGCATGGGGTTCGAGCATGCCGTCATCGACGAGTGCGGGCAGCAGCGCGAGGTGTTGTTTCAAGGTGACGAGCTGGAACGCCAGCGCGCGGGTGTTGAACGGATCGAGCATCACCATGTCGCGCACCGGCACCAGCGCCAGCCCGATGAGGTAGCGCGCGCGGTAGGTGATCTGGCTGTCGGCGAGGTCGAGCAGCAGGTCGAGATCATCGATGGTGGCGCCGCTGCGCGCCAGCACGTGCGTGCAGCGGCAGATGTTGATGCCGCGTTCGATGCGCCGCCCGGTATCGAGGAAGCGCCAGCCGGCGGTGCGGTTCATGTTTTCCTGCGCCAGCCCCGACAGCGCGGCGATGATCTGCAGTGCCGATTCGACCTGCTCCAGCGCATCGACTTCGGTGCGGACGGTGGTGCGGCCTTCGACCAGCCGGGTTTCGAGGCGCACCAGCAGCGCCCAAAAATCCGCCGAAAGCCGTTCGCGCATGCTGGCGCCGGCGCGGCGCGCCATGCCGACGAGGCGGATGACCGAGCCGCTGGCATCGACATCGTGCAGCGCGTCGCGCGCGGCATCGAGCGCGCGTTCGCCGGCGGCATCCTTGTCGAGCGCACCGCCATCGATCAGCAGCCGTTCGACACGTTCGAGCGTCTCGCCGGTGGTGTGGATGCCGGCTTCGGCATCCATCAGGCTGGTGCACAGGCTGCGGATCAGCCGCAGCGTCGATTCGGCGCGTTCGAGGTAGCGGCCGAGCCAGAACAGGTTTTCGGCGGCGCGGCTGGGCAACATGCCGGTGACGCGGCGGACCTTCACATCCTCCTGCGTGCCGAGCAGCGTGACGCGCGGCACCGGCGCATCGCCGACGACCCAGACATCGGCGGTGCGGGCGCCCTGCCCCATCGAAATGGCGCGGGCGTCGGCGCGGTCCGAAATGCGCGCGAAGCCGCCGGGCATGATGCGCATGCCGTCGGGCGTGGCGGTGGCATAGACGCGGACGACGAAGGGTGCGGCTTCCAGGTGCCCGTCGCGCAGCACCGGGGTTGTCGACAGGTGGGCGACCTCCTGCCCGACGAAGTCGAACGGCCGGTCGATGAAGCGCTGGCGGAAATCTTCGGCCTCGGCAGGGGACAGGTCGCCGAGCAGGCGCGGCTGCGGGAACAGCCCGCCGGGATCGACGGCACGGAAGGCGGAGGCAATTGCCAAGGTGTCGAGATTGGCTT
>CALDHQ010000623.1 GCA_937894055.1 uncultured Polymorphobacter sp. | reverse complement strand
CCATGCCCTCGGTGACGCAGATGGATTCCCGCCTGCGCGGGAATGACTTGGCGTCGGGTGCAGGGCCCAAGGCCCTGCCCGCCGGAGGCCCTACAAATTTCCCCTGTTTCAAGCGCGCACCTTGTTGCCGTTCAATGACAGCGCAGCTATGACGCCCACATCGGCGGGTCGGGGACACAATCCATGAAAATCTTGGCGGGCAACAGCAATCCCGAGCTTGCTTCGGCAGTCGCGGCGTATCTTGAACTGCCGCTTACCAAGGCGGCCGTCCGGCGCTTTGCCGATGAAGAGGTTTTCGTCGAAATTCATGAGAATGTCCGCGGCGAGGACGTCTTCGTCATTCAACCGACATCGGCGCCGTCGAACGACAATCTGATGGAGCTGCTGATCTGCATCGATGCGCTGAAGCGTGCGTCGGCCAAGCGCATCACCGCCGTCGTCCCCTATTTCGGCTATGCCCGCCAGGACCGCAAAATGGGCCCGCGCACGCCGATTTCGGCCAAGCTCGTCGCCAATCTGATTACCGTCGCCGGCGCCGACCGCGTGCTGTCGGTCGACCTCCACGCCGGGCAGATCCAGGGCTTTTTCGATATCCCGACCGACAATTTGTACGCCGCACCGGTGATGAGCGCCGATATCGAAGCGCGTTACGGCGGCAAGCCGTTGACCGTGGTGTCGCCCGACGTCGGCGGCGTGGTGCGCGCCCGCGCGCTCGCCAAGCGGCTCGGCAACGCCCCGCTCGCCATCGTCGACAAGCGCCGCGAAAAGGCCGGCGAGTCCGAAGTCATGAATATCATCGGTGACGTCCGCGGCCGCTTCTGCGTGCTCGTCGATGACATCGTCGATTCTGCCGGCACACTATGCAATGCCGCTGTCGCGCTCACCGCCGCCGGCGCCATCGGCGTCACCGCCTATGTCAGCCACGGCGTGCTGTCGGGCGGCGCCGTCGCCCGCGTCGAAGCCAGCGAGCTCACCGAACTCGTCATCACCGATTCGATTGGCGCCGTCGAAGCCGTGCGCACCGCGAAGAAAATCCGCACGATGACGATCGCGCCGCTGCTGGCGGAGGCGATGCGCCGGATTTCGGATGAGGCTTCGGTTTCGAGTCTTTTCGACTAAGAGCCTCCGGCGGGCAGGGGCTAGCCCCTGCACCCGATTGTTTGGCGCTCTTCAAATGGGTGCAGGCCTCAGGCCTGCCCGCCGGAGGCCCTTCTCTGGCCCTATGCTTCGCGCTATCCTGTTAAAAATGGGGAGGCGGCGATGATCTTCGAGCAAATCGTTACCGGCGGCTGTCTGTCGTATCTGCTGGGCTGTCCTGAACGCTGTGCCGCCGTCGTCATCGACCCCGAGGCGAGTCAGATCGACCGTTATCTCGGGCTGGCGGCGAAGGACGGGCTGCGGATTCATTATGTCATCGACACGCACACGCATGCCGATCATTTCAGCGGGGCGCGGGCGCTCAAGGCTGCGACCGGCGCGTTGATCGTGATGAACAAGCTCAGCCCGTTTCCGTTTGCCGATCTGCGGCTTGATGACGGCGAGATTTTGAAGGTCGGCGAGCTCAAGCTGCAGGCGTTGCTGACGCCGGGGCATACGCGCGATTCGATGTGCATCCTGGCGGGCGACCGGGTGTTTACCGGCGACACCTTGCTGATCGGCGGCACCGGGCGCAGCGACCTGCCGACCGGCAACCCCGACCAGCTTTACGACAGCCTGTTCAACCGCCTGCTCAAGCTGCCGCCCGAGACTTTGGTCTATCCGGCTCACGACTATAAGGGCCGCAGTCACAGCGACATCGGCACCGAGATCGCCGGCAACCCGCGCCTGCAGAAAACCGACCGCGCCGAATTCATCGCGATGATGGAGCATCTCGACCTTGCCGCGCCGACGCATCTGACCGAGGCGCTGCGCACCAATTTGTCGGGCGCCAAGACCGTCGCCGGGTTGCTCGCCGAGGCGGCGGCGCGCATCCTGACCGGCTCCGCCGCCCACGCCGCGCCGGCTCCGGTCCGCAAGCCCAACTTCCTTTTCATCTACACCGACGACCAACGCTGGGACGCATTAGGATTTGCTGGTAATTCAATCGTCCAAACACCTGAGATGGATGCCTTGGCAAAGTCTGGCACTTATTTTAAGAATGCATTTTCAACTACACCCATTTGCGCTGCCAGCAGGGCTTCCATATTAACAGGTTTATACGAACGCACACATGGCTACACATTTCAAAAACCCAAGTTGCAACAACCTTATGCGGATATCATTTATCCTCGCCTTTTAAAAGACAATGGTTATCATGTAGGTTTTTTTGGAAAGTTGGGTGTTATAATTGATTCTGCTAAACAATATTTTGATCAAAGCGATTTCTATGATCGAGGCGGGAGTCCAGATCGTCGGGGATATTTTTATAAAAAAATCGGGAAAGATACCGTTCACCTTACCAGATATACAGGGCATCAGGCTCAGGAATTCATCAAGAATGCCCCATCAGACAAACCTTTTTGTCTTTCTCTTTCTTTCAGCGCTCCACACGGGCATGATAATTCTGTAGAGCAATATTACTGGCAGGATAAATCAGCTGATTTTTATAAGAATATTCAAATCCCTCAACCATTGTTAGGAGAAGATGAATATTTCAATCGTCTTCCGAAAGAAGTTCAGGAAGGTTTTAATAGGGTAAGATGGAAATGGAGGTTTGATACACCAGAAAAATACCAGCAGATGATTAAAGGGTATTATCGTATGATTACTGAAATTGATAATGAAATTGGTATGATTCGACAACAGCTGAAAACCAAAGGAATAGATGACAATACCATCATCATCGTGATGGGCGATAACGGATATTTTTTGGGTGATCGTCAATTGGCTGATAAGTGGTTGA
>CALDHQ010000622.1 GCA_937894055.1 uncultured Polymorphobacter sp. | reverse complement strand
GCGATTTTGACGAGGTTGAGCATGACGAATTCGCGGCCGTCATCGTTGTCCAGAAAGCTGCGGATGGTGTCGCGCAGTTCGGCATTGTTGGCGCTTTCGTGGTCGGTCGCGGCGCGTGCGGCGAGCGCCGTCATGAACGCCTCGACCTCGGCGGGCTTCATCGGCCCGCGCCAGTTGTCGTACCACAGCCTGAACAGCAGATAGAGCGCTAGCGCCCCGAGCCAGATCATCATTTTCGCGCCTTCCCCGTCAGCTGCCGCTTGCCATTGCGGCTTATTGACACTATTAATGTCAATAATAACCCGCGCCTGTCAATGGCCGATTGCACGCCGCGGCGCGGTGCCGCTGCAAGGGGAGGACGACCATGGACGAACCCACCAAGAAACCCGGCCTTGATCGCCGTGCGCTGCTCACCGGCGCTGCCATCGGTGCGGTTGGTGCCGGCGCGGTGGCGGTCGGTGTCGGCAAGCTGCAGGCAACGCGCGCCAAGCTCGTCACCCCCGAGGCGGTCGACGGCGGCCCGGCGCAGATCGGCGAGACTTTCGCCGACTCGCGGCCGTCGTACACCGGGGAGGCCAAGGCCCCGGCAGCCGCGCCGAACATCATTGTTGTGATCATGGACGATGTCGGCTTTGCCGATCTCGGCTGCTACGGCGGCGAAATCGCCACGCCGGCGCTCGATGCGCTGGCAGGCTCGGGAGTCCGCTATTCGAAGTTCCGCACCTGCGCGATGTGCTCGCCGACGCGCGCCGCGCTGCTCACCGGGCTCAACCACCACAGCGCCGGCATGGGCTGGCTCGCCGATATCGACAGCGGCTATCCGGGCTACCGCGGCGAAGTGCCGACCGAAGTCGCGATGCTGCCCGAAGTGCTGCGCGGCGCCGGTTATGCGACCTTCCTCGCCGGCAAATGGCATCTGCTCAACGCCGCCAACACCGGCATCGCCGGGCCGTTCACCAACTGGCCGACGTCGCGCGGCTTCGACCGCGCCTATTGGTACCAGGGCCATTCGAGCGACTATTTCAAACCCGGCGAGCTGTTCGACGGCAACGCCCCCGTCGATACGCCGCAGGATGCCGATTATTACATCACCGATGATCTGACGACGCGCGCGATGACCTACATCCGCACCCAGAAGGCGGTCGCGCCTGACAAACCGTTTTATCTGCAACTGGCGTTCGCCGCGGCGCATTCGCCGCTGCAGGCGCGCGCCAGCGAAAGTGCCAAATATGCCGGCAAATATGATGCCGGCTGGGATGTGGTGCGCGCGGCAAGACTGGAACGGCAGAAAAAACTCGGCGTGGTTCCCGCCGACACCAAGCTACCGCCGCTGTCGTTCGGCGCCAAGCCCTGGGCCGAACTGACGCCGGTCGAGCAAAAGGCCTTCGCGCGCTACATGGAAGTCTATGCCGCGACAATCACCAGCCTCGACTCCAATGTCGGACGGCTGGTGGCGACGCTCGTTGCGTAACCGGTTACTAGCGCTGGGCTTTATGCTCGGCGTGCCCGCCAGCAGACTGGCTCGACTGTACGGCCGGCCCAGTCCGGTGCCCAGTCAAGAAGAACCCTGATGCGCGCTCTTGTAGTGTTTTTGCTGATAATCCTGGGCTCAATGACGCAGGCAGCTGACTTTGACCAGCAACACAATCAATGGACGCACCTGCTCGGCAAGCATGTTGTGTGGATCAACCGTGGCGTTGCCAGCCAGGTTGACTATGTCGGCTTCAAGGCTGAGCAACCGGCACTGGACGCTTACCTTGCCAGCCTGTCGGCAGTCACGCGTGAGCAATACAAAGGTTGGAGCCGCGAACAGCAATTGGCTTTTCTGATCAATGCCTATAACGCCTTCACCGTGAAGCTGATTCTCGATCACTACCCGATCAGCTCGATCAAGGAAATTGGCGGGGTGTTCAGCAATGCCTGGAAACTGGCATTTATTCCACTGCTGGGTCAGACCGTGACGCTGGATGAGATTGAACACGGCATGATCCGCGAGCCCGGGGCCTTCAACGAACCACGTATTCACTTTGCCGTGAACTGCGCCTCCATCGGCTGCCCTGCCCTGCGCACCGAGGCCTTTGCCGCAGAGCAACTCGACACACAACTTGAAGACAGCCAGCAGCGGTTCTTATCCGACCACAGCAGAAATCGCTACAACCTGGATAAGCGCCGCTTCGAGGTATCAAAGATTTTCAAATGGTACGGCAAGGACTTCGCAGAAAAATGGGGCTCGCTGGAAGCCTATCTCCAGCAAAATGCCAGCTTGCTGGCTGACTCTCAGGCAGTGGCAAAGGCCCGAAATAATACCCGGATCGACTTTACCTACTACGATTGGGCACTGAACCAGAAAAACAAACCCGGGCAATGATCGGCGCTGTGCCGCATACCATCACCGACCGACCGGTTTTGAAAGCCAAACGGAGCACACCATGTACCTGCTGAGCCGATTCAAAGTCGCGCTGTTCGGCGCCATCACCCCTTACATGAAGTTCCCCAAACCCTTCTCCTTTGTCGGGCCTGACGCCTCCTTGTCGATGTGCAGGGAAATCCTCGGCAGTGGCGTGCAGCGGGTGATGCTGGTTACCGACGCGGCGCTGTTCAAACTGGGCATCGCCAACCCGATGATCGAACTGTTGCAAAGCCATGGAGTGCAGGTTGAAGTATTCGACGAGATAGAACCTGATCCGGGTTTTGACGTTGTCTTGCGTGGCATCGAGCGGCTTCGGAAATGCCAGGCACAGGCGCTGCTAGTGGTCGGTGGCGGCTCGTCGATCGATGGCGCCAAGGCGATGGCGCTGAGCTACGCCAATGACTGTCATCCCTCGGCGCTGATCGGCATCTGGCTGTACTCAAAACCGCGCAAACCAGGTCTGCCGCTCTACGCCGTACCCACCACTGCAGGCACCGGCTCGGAAGTGACCATCGGCGCGGTGATTTCCGACCCGCAAAAGCAACTCAAATGCACCCTGATCGACCCGAAAATGGTCCCGGAAATGCTCGCACTCGATCCCAGACTGATGACCGGCCTGCCGCCCTTCATCACCGCACCCACCGGTATGGACGCGCTGACCCACAGCATTGAGGCATAC
>CALDHQ010000621.1 GCA_937894055.1 uncultured Polymorphobacter sp. | reverse complement strand
TGTCAGACAGTCGCAAAAAAGGCTGGAGCCCGGCCTTCGCCGGGATGACGGTAGCTCTTTTCAAATGGGTGCAGGCGTCACGCCTGCCCGCCGGAGGCCCTTCTCCACCCCTTCAACTCAAGCCGGCACGCCGCCCGGTACCAGATAGCGCGCGAACGGGAAGGTCTCAGCCTTTGCCGCCGCCGTCCATTCCTGCATCCACGGGTGCGCGAGCACCTCGGCGACATAGGCCGCCGACACATCGCTGACCGGCAGGCCGTAGGTGGCGATGCGCGTCACGACGGGCGCGAACATCATGTCGGCGGCGCTGAACGTGCCGAACAGGAACGGGCCTTCATGCGCTTCGTCGATCGAATGGAACTTGGCTCGAGCTTCGTTCCACAGCGCGTCGATGCGCGCCACGTCGACCAGCACTTCGGGCGACGGCGCGAAGTCGGGGAAGTTGAACTTCAGGTTCATCGGGCAGCCCTGGCGCAGCGCCGTGAAGCCGGCGTGCATTTCGGCGCTGATCGACCGCGCCAGTGCGCGCGCGGCCCAGTCCTGCGGCCAATAATGCCCGCGGCTGATACGCGCGGTGCGGACCTTGTCGGCGAGCCAGTCGATGATCGCAAGGCTGTCCCAAATCGCCATGCGCTGGCCGGTCGCGTCGGTGTGCCACAGCGTCGGCACCTTCGATGATGGCAGCTCGCCCTTCGAGCTGCCGGCATCCCATTCGGGGGTATCCATCGGCAGCACGACGGTTTCGAATTCGAGCCCCGAAGCCTTGCAGGCCAGCCAGCCGCGCAGCGACCAGCTGCTGTAGGTGCGATTGCCGATGATCAACGTGTACATGGCCGGGCTCCCTCAAGGTTGTTTTGCCAAGGGTTAGAGCATTTGCGGCACGCGGGTAAGCTCAAACCGCGCCGCAGCCGAATTGTCCATTTCTTGCCAATCGGCCCGCGTCGCATCTGCTACCGCGCAGGTCGCAGCAAGCTGCCGCATCGATCAGGGGAGATTTTTCATGGCTCGCATCCACCACACGATCATCGCGCTCGCGGCATGTGTCGCACTGCCTGCCGCCGCGCAGACCGGCACTGCATCGACTGCCGCGCCTGCTGCGGCACCTGCCACCGACCAGATGGCCGCCGACCAGTCGTCGTGCAGCAGCAGCGCGACACAGGCGACCGGCTATGTGCCCGGCCAGACGCCGCCGCCGCCAATGACCAACCCCAACGCCGGTGCGCGCGTCAGCGGCGCTGCCGTCGGTGCGGTGACTGGCGGCGCGGTCGGCGTCGTGCAGAACAACAACCACCCCTATGCGCCGCAGGGCGTCCAGGAC
>CALDHQ010000620.1 GCA_937894055.1 uncultured Polymorphobacter sp. | reverse complement strand
GGACCCTGCACCGCCAACTCGCGGCGCGCGGCACCAGCTTCACCGAAATTCTCGACGCCAGCCGACGCGCGCTGGTTCAAACCTATATCGCCGAGGGTTCACGCTCGCTGACCGACATCGCCGGCCTGCTCGGCTATGCCAGTCTCAGCGCGTTTTCACGGTGGCGCCACCGCCACGGCTGAGCACCGGCGGCGACCGGCTCAGCGCTGCTTCTTGGTCAGCGTCGCGGTGAAGTCGGGTTCCTTCTTCGCCACCCAGTCGACAAACTTCCGCACCGCCGGATTGTCGAGCAGGCCCTGCACATCCATGCCGTGGCGCTGCAATTCGGAATTGGTGAAATTGGCGATCAGCGTCTGCTGGCAAATCGGATGCATCGGCACGACATCGCGGCCGCCGCGGCTTTTGGGCACAGGATGGTGCCAGACGATGGTTGTGCCGGTCGGCCGCCCGCACAGCCAGCACGGTGGCACGACTGCCGGCGCGGCTTCCGCGCGGTCGGTATCGTCGTAGGAGTCATATTTCGAATGCTTGCGGGCCATGGGTCTGCCTGAATTGCCTGATGCCCCGCTGTAGCGCCTGTGGCCGCCCGCCGTCTACGCGTCGTCGCCAACCGCCCATGCCGCGACATCGGGCTGCGCGCCGATCAGCGCAAGACCGTTGGCGATCGAGGTCAGTTCACCACCAGCGGCGATGCGGTCGGCGCCGAAACGGGCGTCGAAAAGCTGGCGGACGGCGGGGATCAGCGAGGAGCCGCCGGTCAGGAAGACGCGGTCGATGGCAGCGGCGCTGGTGCCGGCGGAATCGAGCGCGCGGGTGATGGTGGCATCGATTTCGGCGAGGTCAGGGGCAATCCACGCTTCAAAGTCGGCGCGGCTGACCGGCTCATCGATGGCCAGCCCGCCGCCGCTGAAGCTGAAGCGCGCCGCAGTGTCGGTCGACAGTGTGCGCTTGAGGCGCGCGACGGCATCATACAGCGGAAAGCCGAGTTCGTTTTCGATGACCGAGATGAAGCGGCCAATCGCGGCGCGGTCATTGGCAGCGTGTTCAAGCTGCGCGAGTTCGGCCATGGTGCGGCGGTTGCGCATCAACGCGAGCCGTGACCAGTTGCCGAAGTCGCTGAAATAGTTGGCGGGAATATCGAGCGTCTTGCCGAACGACCGGTAAGTCCCGCCCTTGCCGAGCAGCGGCAGCACGAGGTGATCGACGATGCGGTAGTCGAAGCGGTCGCCGGCGATGCCGATGCCGGCCTGGCCCAGCGGCGTGCAGCGCCGCGCCGTGCCGGGCTCACCGACACGCACCACCGAAAAGTCGCTGGTGCCGCCGCCGAAATCGGCGACGAGCACGGTGGCCGCGCCGTCGAGCCGCGCGGCATAGGTGAAGGCAGCGCCAAGCGGTTCGTGGACATAGTGGATCTCGCTGCCGAACCCGCCGAACATCAGGTCATAGCGCTGGCGCGCCAGCCGCGGATCGGGACTGGCGCCGGCATAGACCACCGGGCGGCCGACAATGACACGGTCAGGGCGCGTTGCCAGCGCGTCACCGGCATGGCGCCACAGCCGGTCGAGGAAGATGCGTCCCAGCTCCTCGAAGCGGAAACGGCGTTCAAAGATCGAGGCGTGTTCGAAGCTGGCACTGGCGGCGACCGACTTGAACGACTGGATGAAGCGGCTGTCCTGCGGGAAGGCGAGATATTCGGCAATCGCCCAGGGGCCGGCTTCGACCGACTGGCCACCGGAAACCGCCTCATCCTGCCAGAAGCACAGCGCCGAGCGGAAAACGTCGACGCTGGTGTCGCCGGGCGCGGCGAAGTCGATCAGATGCGGTTCGTCGCCGCCAACGCCAAGCGCCACGACGCTGTTGGTCGTGCCGAAGTCGAGCCCGAGCACGCGCGGTCCGTTCTGGGCAGGCATCAGGGTTCCAATCGCTGCAACGCGGCCCGCGCCTTTGTCACAGATGCGCCGGCAATGCCAACCGAAGAATGGCGGGGATCAGATTGGCGTGCGCCGCATTGCCGTCGCGCACGTTTCCGTGCACATCCTGTCCGGTAATCGATTGGCGCTGCGTAGGTAAACCCGCGTCCAGCTCACCTTCTGTGCAACAATGGCTCGATCCGGGGCGTCGTGACGGTGCCATCGCGTATACGTTATAGTGGATAATATTCGAGAAAAATGTATCCCGAACAGCGCCATTCGTTAATGGGTAACATATAATCGATAAATCCCGATTAGAGGCTTGTCTTGCGCAGCGAACTTTGGCAATTTGGATGCCATGGCGCATCGTCTCAGGGAGGTGGCGGGCGCGGGTAGGATGATGACGGTGCGGCGATGCCGCCTTGGATGGGGAGAGCTGGCAATGAAATCGAATTCAATCGACGGGGCATGGCGCGCGCGCGCTGAGAAGGTGTTTCCCGGCGGCGTGGTCTATGGCCACGAATCGGCACGGCTGCTGCCCGACGGCTATCCGCAGTACTTCGCCAAGTCCGAAGGCGCCTATCTGTGGGATGTCGATGGCAACAAATACCTCGATCTGATGTGTGCCTATGGGCCCAATCTGCTTGGCTATGGCGACAAGCGCGTCAATGAGGCGATCGTGGCGCAGCTGGCGCTGGGTGATGCGATGACCGGACCGTCGAGCCTAATGGTCGAACTCGCCGAAACAATGGTGTCGATGGTCAGCCATGCAGACTGGGCGATGTTCTGCAAGAACGGCACCGATGCCACGACGATGGCGATGACCGTGGCGCGGGCCCAGACCGGACGTCGCCGCATCATCGTGGCCGAAGGCGCCTATCATGGCGCTGCACCCTGGTGCACGCCAATGCCGGCCGGGGTCGTCAAGGAAGAGCGTGCGTTCATTTCCACGTACAAATACAATGACATTGCCAGTCTGGAAGCCGCAGTGGCAGCGGCCGGCGACGATCTTGCCGGCGTCTTCGCGACGCCGTTCCGCCACGAGGCCTTCAGCGACCAGCTGCTCGTCGATCCCGCCTATGCCCGCCGGGCGCGCGCGCTGTGCGATGCGACCGGCGCGATGCTGATCGTCGACGATGTCCGTGCCGGCTTCCGGCTGGCGCGCGACTGCAGCTGGGAACTCGTCGGCGTGCGCCCTGACCTCAGCGCCTGGGGCAAGGCATTTGCCAACGGCCAGCCGATTTCGGCGCTGCTCGGTTCGGAAAGCTGCCGGCAGGGCGGCGGCGACATCTACGCCACCGGTTCGTTCTGGTTTGCGGCGGTGCCGATGGCCGCGGCGCTCGCCACGCTCAAGGTTCTCCGCGAAAGCGACTATCTCGAACATACGGTGGCACTCGCCGAGCGGCTGCGGCGCGGCTTCGACGAGGTTGCGACGCGCCACGGCCTGCCGTTGCGCCAGACCGGGCCGGCGCAGATGCCGCAGATTCTGTTCGAAGACGATCCCGACTTCCGCAAGGGCTTCGCCTTTGGCAACGCAATGATCAACCGCGGGGTCTATTACCACCCGTGGCACAACATGTTCTTCTGCGCGGCGATGACCGAGGCAGACATCC
>CALDHQ010000619.1 GCA_937894055.1 uncultured Polymorphobacter sp. | reverse complement strand
GGGGTTGCAGTGTGCAGCGGCAGGCTTTCCGGTGAAGCGGCCAAGGGCTGACTGTTCATTCGTCACCCCCGATCATCATGCAAACCGCGCGGCGGGCGTAGTGGGCGCTCAGAGCGACGTGCTGGAGGGCTTGTGCGACGAGACGCGGACGTACACGCTGCCCACGCCCATGCGGCTCGCGGACATCGTGGAGCTGTACCAGGACTTGTGGGAGGGGACGTACACGGGCGACGGCGACTGGTGACAACCAGCGTGACGCCGCCGACCTGCAAGACGGCCTCCCGCAGCCGCGGCTCACTGGCATCAATCAGGAAGCGGACCTCGGCGCGCACATTTGCGGGGGTGCTGCTGGGATCAAGGCTGGCGCCGATCGTGAGGTCCAGCGTATCCTGCTCGAGCTGCTCAACCAGATGGATGGTTTCGATCAGACCTCTAACGTCAAGGTCATCATGGCCACGAACCGCATCGAGAGCCTGGACCCCGCGCTCATCCGCCCCGGCCGCGAGGCCGAGCGGCTGACGGATAGAGCGGCGGCGCGCGTTAGCTAACCGGCGCTGCTCTCTCCGGCGCGGATCGCCTCCCACACGCGCAGCGGCGTGGCGGGCATATCGATATGCGTGACGCCATATTCGGCCAGCGCATCGACGACCGCGTTCATGATTGACGTCATGGAGCCAGCGCAGCCGGCCTCCCCGCAGCCTTTGGCGCCCAACGGATTGGTTTTGGCCGGATCAGGCAGGGAGAGATAGGCGAAGGGAGGCGCATTGTCGGCGCGCGGCATGGCGTAATCCATGAACGAGCCCGAGAGCAATTGGCCGTCGGCGCCGTAATGGGTTTCCTCCATCAGGCATTGGCCGAGCCCCTGCACGACGCCGCCCTGCACCTGGCCCTGCACGATGATCGGGTTCACGACATTGCCGAAGTCGCCCACCATCGAATAGCGCACGACCGTCGTGATGCCCGTCTCGGGGTCGATTTCGACTTCGCAGATGTGGCAGCCATTGGGATAGGTCGCCGCGCCTGCGGTCCCCACGTGATCGACGTCGAGCGATTGCGGCGCGGCCTCAGGCAAACCCGCGCCGGCGTTCAGCTTTTGCGCCATGTCCATGATCGAGATTGAGCGGTCCGTGCCAGCAATCGTGAAGCGACCGGCCTCGAACGCGATGTCCGCCCCGCCCCATGTGGCGCCGGAGGGCGGATTGAACCGCAGGGTACCGCCGGTGCCGGTCAGGGCGTGGGCGAAGACGCGGGCATCGACGGCGTCGCGGTCCCACGGGCGGGCGCCGCCGGTGGCGACGCTGGCGCGACCGTCATTGACCGCGACAACGACCGCGACGCCGCTGTTCAGCGACTTCTTGGCGTCATCGATCAGCCCGCGCAGGTTCTTGGCATCAAGCCCGTCGATGACCTGGCCGACAAAGCCGACGCCGGCGACGGTCTCGTTGGCGGCCGCTTCACCCTTGCTGCCGCCCCCGAGTGCCAGCGCGCGCTTGGCGTCGGCGAGTTCGCGTTCGAGCCGGCGGCGGTCTTCGACGAGTGCAGCGACGCGCGTCGCGACTTCATCGGGACGCACCTTGAGCGCGGCGGCAGCGGCGCGCAGCCGGTCTTCCTGTTCGACGAGGTAGAGCCGCGCGGCATCGGCGGTGAGCGCTTCGATGCGACGGACGCCGGCCGAAACCGCGCCTTCGCCGACGATCTTGAGCAGCGCAATGTCGCCGAGCGCGTTGACGTGGGTGCCGCCGCAGAGTTCGGTCGAGTAACTGGTGTCGCCGGCCTTGCCCATCGACAGCACGCGGACTTCGTCGCCGTATTTTTCGCCGAACAGCGCCATGGCGCCGGCCTCGATGGCGGCGTCGGGAGTCATCAGCCGCGTCGAAACCGCGGCATTGGCGCGGATCTGGGCGTTGACCTCGGCTTCGATCTTGGTGATTTCGGCTGGCGACAGTGCTTTTTGGTGGCTGAAATCGAAGCGCAGCCGGTCTTCGGCGACGAGCGAGCCCTTTTGCGTGACGTGGCCGCCGAGATGGTTGCGGAGTGCCGCGTGCAGCAGATGCGTCGCGCTGTGATTGGCGCGGATGCGCGAACGGCGGGCGCTATCGACGATGAGGTCGACGCTGTCGCCCACTGCAATGCTGCCGGCATCGACCACGGCATGATGGACGTGGAGCTTGCCGAGCGGCTTTGACGTGTCGCTGACCGTGGCCCGCATGGCGCCGGCCTCGATGCGACCGGCGTCACCCGCCTGCCCGCCCGATTCGCCGTAGAACGGCGTCTGGTTGGTGACGACGGCGACCTTGGTGCCGGCATCGGCGCGGTCGACGCGCACGCCGTCGACGATCAACGCCAGCACCTGGCCTTGTGCGGCTTCGCTGGCGTAGCCGAGGAATTCGGTCGGGCCGGTTTCCTCGACGATGTCGAACCAGACGCTGTCGGCAGCCGCCTGCCCCGAACCGCCCCAGGCGGCGCGCGCAGCACGTTTTTGTTCAGCCATTGCCGCGTCAAACCCGGCACGGTCGACGCCGATGCCATGGGCGCGCAGTGCGTCCTCGGTCAGGTCATAGGGGAAGCCGAAGGTATCGTAGAGCTTGAACGCGACAGCGCCGGCGAGCGTGTCGCCCGACTTGAGCTTGGCGGTGGCTTCGTCGAGCAGGCGCAAGCCGTTGGCGAGCGTCTGGCGGAAGCGGGTTTCTTCGAGCTTGAGCGTTTCCTCGATCAGCGACTGGGCGCGCACCAGTTCGGGATAGGCGGCGCCCATTTCGCGGACCAGCGCCGGGACAAGGCGATACATCAACGGCTCGGTGGTGCCGAGCAGGTGCGCGTGGCGCATGGCACGGCGCATGATGCGGCGCAGGACATAGCCGCGGCCGTCGCCGGCGGGCAGCACGCCGTCGGCAATCAGGAAGCCGCTGGCGCGCAGATGGTCGGCGATGATGCGATGCGACGCCTGGTTGGCGCCGGTCGTCGCGGTACCGCTGATTTCGCCTGACGCAGCGATCAGCGCCTTGAAGGTGTC
>CALDHQ010000618.1 GCA_937894055.1 uncultured Polymorphobacter sp. | reverse complement strand
GGCACCACGAACGCCACCGGCGTTTCACCCCAGGCGTCGGACGGCACGCCGACGACGGCGACATCGGCGACGGCGGGGTGGGCGAGCACTACGGCTTCGAGGTCGCTGGGGTAGATGTTGAAGCCGCCCGAGATGATCATGTCCTTGCGGCGGTCCATCAGGGTGAGGAAGCCATCGGCATCGAAGCGGCCGACGTCGCCGGTGCGGATGAATTCGACGCCGTCGGCGTTGCGCCAGATTGCGGCTTCGGTGGCGTCGGGGCGGTTCCAGTAGCCGTTCATGACACTGCCCGAGCGGCCGACGATTTCGCCGATTTCGCCGGTGGCGACTTCGTTGCCGTCTTCGTCGATCAGGTGGACATCGACGCCGGGCAGCGGGCGGCCGACGGTGGCGAGCTTGTCGGGGTGTTCGTGCGCGATCAGCACGCAGCCGCCGCCGCCTTCGGTCATGCCGTAGTATTCGATCAGCCCGCCGGGCCAGCGCGCGAGGATGTCGGCCTTGAGCGCGGCGGAGAATGGCGCGCTGGTGCAGAACTTCATGACGAAGCTCGACAGGTCGAACTTGCCGAAGTCGGGGTATTCCATGATGCGGCGGTATTGCACCGGCACCAGCATCGTGTGCGTGACCTTGTGGCGTTGCGCGAGGTCGAGATATTTGGCGACGTCGAACTTTTCCATCAGCACCGCGCAGCCGCCGAGCGCCATCGTCGGGAAGAAGCTGACGAGCGTCGTGTTCGAATAGAGCGGCGTCGACAGCAAGGTCACGCAGTTCGGCCCGTAGCCCGAGCCGCCGCCGCGGTTGACATGGCCCCAGCGCATCTTGTGCGACTGGACGATGCCCTTGGGCGTGCCGGTGGTGCCCGACGAATAGATCAGGTTGAACGCCATGTCGGGGGTGATGGCGACGGGCTGCGGCGTGGCGCCGGCGGCGGGCAGCCAGTCGGCGAACGGCGTGCCGCTTTCCGAGCCGTCGAAGGTGATGCGCTTGGTCGGAATCTTGACGCCGGCGGCGTCGATTTCGGTGGCGACGCTGCGGTCGAGGAAGAACAGCTTGGCGCCGCAATCGGCGATCATCGCCGCGAGGCTGTCGGGCGTCGAGGACGGTGCCAATGGCGCGACCGCGATGCCGGCGCGCAGGCCGGCGAGGAAAGTCGCGGCATAGTTCAATGACGACAGCGCGCAGATGGCGATGCGGTCACCGGGGACGACGCCGCCCTGCTGCAGGCCAGCGGCGATGCGATCGGCCAGCGCGTCGAGTTCGCCCCAGCTGAGTTTCGCGTCACCGTGGATCAGCGCCGGTGCGTCCGGGCGCTCGCGGCCGTGGATGCGGACGAGGTCGGGCACGGTGCCGAAGTCCTGATCGAGGTAAGCGGTGGCAAGCGACATGCGGAGGCTCCGGAAAAGGTCAGCGGTTTGAGCTCGAATTCTATAGGCCGTAGCGCAGCGCGAGCAACGCAGATAGCGTCGTGATCATCAAAACGATCAGCGGAAGGCCGGTGCGGGCATAATCTTTGAACTGGTAGTCGCCTTCCGACATGATCATCATGTTGGTCTGATAGGCGACGGGCGTCGCATAGCACAGGTTGCAGCCGAACAGCACCGCGAGCACCAGCGGCTCGACCGGCATGCCGAGTTGCTGTGCGAGGCTGAAGGCGATCGGCGTGCCGACGGCGGCCGCAGTGGCGTTTGACGCAAAATTGGTCAGCAGCGTCACAAATACCATGATAGCCGCCAGTACGCCGGCGGCGGGGAGATACTGCAATCCGACGGCGAGCAGCTCGCCGAGCCATTGGGCAGCACCGGTGACCAGGACGAGCTTGCCAAGTGCGAGGCTGGCGGCAACGAGGACAATGACGTTTGCCGAAAGCGCGCGGCCGACGCGTTCAAACTTGACGCAGCCGGTGACGAACATCAGCACTGCGCCGCCCAGTGCCGATATCGCGATCGGCAAGACGCCGAAACTGGCGAGGCCAACCGCGCCCGCCATGATCGCGAACGCGAGGTCGTTGCACCTGGCGGTGTCGAGCCGACGGGTCGCACCGTCGCGGACGGCGGCGACGATCGCCTCGGGTTCGCTCGGCAGGTGCAGCGCGGTCGCGAACAGGTCGTCGAACTCCGCGAGCCGCAGCGGTCGCTCGGTCGTCGGGAGGGTGCAGGCGTCGACGTCGGCCCAGTCCAGGGCATCCGGCCCGCCGGTGATCTTCGGGTCCATGGCGGCACGGTAGGCCTGTACTCGGGTACAGGGGGCA
>CALDHQ010000617.1 GCA_937894055.1 uncultured Polymorphobacter sp. | reverse complement strand
GCGCGCCAGTCCGGCGTGCAGTGCGGCGTCGTCGACAATCTCGCCGCGTGCGATGTTGATCAGGATGGCGCCGGGCTTCATCGCCGCAAAGAATGCCGCATCGGCCAGTCCGCGCGTCGCGTCGTTGAGCGGGCAGGCGAGCACCACGACATCGGCGTCGGGCAGCCAGGCGGGGATGTCGGCATCGGTGCCGAAGCGTGCGACGTGCGGGTCGCTGGCAGCGCTACGGCGGATGACATCGAGCTTGGCGCCGAACGGTGCCAGCCGTGTCGCGATGGCCTGGCCGATCGGGCCGTAGCCGAGCATCAGCCAGCGCGTCGAGGCGATCTCGCGGAATTCGATGCGTTTCCAATCATGCGCGGCTTGTGCTGCGGCCTGTTCGGCAATCGGGTGCAACAGGCTGAACGCGTGGGCGATGACATATTCGGCGATGGCGGGCGACTGCGCGTCGCTCTTGGTCAGCCGCACGCCCTTTTCCATCAGCTTGCGGAACGCCGGATTGTCGAGCCCGGCGTTGAACAGCTGCACCCATTTGCCGCGGCAGCCCTTCAGGACGGCGCGGAAGAAGTCGCCGAGCAGCCCGTCATAATGCAGGTCGAGACTTGCCCAGAATATCTCGGGGTCGACCTCTTCGGCGGCGATGGCAGTGCCGTTGCGCGTGAAAACGCCGCCGGCATTGAGGCAGATGATGTCGAGCCCATCGAACTGCGCCAGCTCGGCAGCGGCACGCGCATGGCCCTTCGCCGACATCAGTACCTGTCTGGTTGTCATAGTGCTGCTCGATTCGCTGGTTCACGGTGATGCGTCGATTGGTGTAGGACGCGCACGATGAACTTGCCGACCAATTCGCCCGATGTCGAGGCCGCGCCGCTGCGTGTGGCGGCCTTCTATCATTTCACGCGCTTTGATGCGCCCGAGGCGCTGCGTGCGGCGTTGCTCGACCTGTGCAACGCGCAGGGTGTGAAGGGCACGATCCTGCTCGCGCACGAAGGCTTCAACGGCACGATTGCCGGCAGCGCCGCGGGTGTCGACGCGGTGGTGGCGCATCTGCGCGCGCTGGCCGGTGGCGCCGATTTCGAGCTGAAGTTCTCCGCCGCCGCGACGCCGCCGTTCCTGCGCATGAAGGTGCGCATCAAGCGCGAGATCGTCACGCTTGGAGCGCCCGAAGCCGATCCGACGCAGGCCGCGGGCAACTATGTCGCTGCCGCCGACTGGAACGCGCTGATCGACGACCCCGCGACGATCGTCATCGATACGCGCAACGATTATGAAGTGCGCGTCGGTACATTTGACCGCGCGCTTAACCCCGCAACGTCGCGCTTCGCCGACTTTCCGGCATGGTTCGATGATTTTGCGGCCCGCTATGCCGATGCCCCCAAACCGCGC
>CALDHQ010000616.1 GCA_937894055.1 uncultured Polymorphobacter sp. | reverse complement strand
GATCTTGATTTATCCGATACCGTCTCTTTTAATGTTGCCAAAGTTCACATCGCTGGTACCTATGGCTCTGATATCCCGGTAGATTTAAGCTCTAATTTAATGAATATGCTTACATTTGGGCCAAATCCAAGTGAAGCCACGCCGGGGTCCCTCAGCAATGTTACGTGGACCTTCAATAGTATTGATGAAGCCTTTAATTACTTGGGCCAAGATGAGACTTTAAAGCTCACTTACACCATCACTGCTACTGATAGCGCTGCCGATCATCTGACCGCTACTCAAACGATCACCATCACTATTATCGGCACCGATGATGTGCCCGTAATTCAGGTTCTTGAACAAGATAGTGCGCTAGCTGACAATTTGGTAGAAGACGTGCTCCTAGAGGCAGCAGGGACTCTGACCATTACCGATCTTGATCCCATCCGGCTTGGCCTCCTGTTCGAACGCTTTTTGAATCCTGATCGTGTATCGATGCCAGACTTCGATATCGACTTCTGCGAAACGCGGCGCGGCGAAGTGATCCGCTATGTCCAGGAGAAATATGGCGCCGATCACGTCGCGCAGATCATCACCTTCGGCAAGATGAAGGCCCGCGCGGTGCTGCGCGATACCGGCCGGATCCTGCAAATGAGCTATGGTCAGGTCGACCGGCTGGCGAAAATGGTGCCCAACCTGCCTGCCGATCCGTGGACGCTTGAACGCACGTTGAACGGTGTCAGCGAGATGGTCGCCGAGCGCGACCGTGACCCCAAGGTCGCGCACCTGCTCGAAATCGCGCTGCAACTCGAAGGCCTACCGCGCCATAGTTCGACGCACGCGGCGGGCGTCGTCATCGGTGACCGACCATTGAGCCAGCTGGTGCCGATGTACCGCGACCCGCGGTCGGACATGGGCGTCACGCAGTTCGACATGAAGTTCGTCGAAAAAGCAGGGCTGGTAAAGTTCGACTTTCTCGGCCTGAAGACGCTGTCGGTGCTCGACCGCGCAGTAAAGCTGCTGCGCCAGCGCGACATCGGCCTAGACCTGACCACGCTGCCGTGGGACGACGAACCCAGTTACCGGCTGATGGCGCGCGGCGACACCGTCGGGGTGTTCCAGCTCGAATCCGAAGGCATGCGGCGGACGCTGGCACAAGTCCGGCCCGACCGCTTCGGCGACATCGTCGCACTTGTCGCGCTGTATCGCCCCGGCCCGATGGACAATATCCCGCAGTTCGCGCGCCGCAAGAACGGCGAGGAAGAACCGGACTATCTGCACCCGTCGCTCGAGGGCCTGCTCAAGGAAACCTACGGCGTCATCATCTACCAGGAACAGGTTATGCGCATCGCGCAGATCCTCGCGGGCTACAGCCTGGGCGAAGCCGATCTGCTGCGCCGCGCCATGGGCAAGAAGATCCAGGCCGAGATGGACGCGCAAAAGGCGCGGTTCCTGGAAGGCGCCAAGGCCAATGATGTAGATGCCAAGCAGGCGAGCGGTATCTTCGACCTTGTCAACAAATTTGCCGGCTACGGCTTCAACAAGAGCCATGCGGCGGCCTATGCGCTGATCGCCTATCAGACGGCGTTCCTGAAGGCGCACCACCCGACCGAATTCTTTGCCGCCTCAATGGCCTACGACATTTCGAACACCGACAAGCTGGCGCAGTTTGTCGACGACATGGCGCGCAGCGGCGTCAAATGCCTGCCGCCGTGCATCAATGCCAGCAGTGCCGATTTCGCGGTCGAAATCCATGAGGGCAAACCGGCGGTGCGGTTCGCCTTGGCAGCACTCAAGGGCGTCGGTGAAAAGGCGATGGAGTCGATTGTCGCCGAACGCACCGCGAAAGGCCCGTTCGCCTCGCTCGCCGATTTTGCGCGGCGCATCGACCCAAAACTGCTCAACAAGCGCCAGCTTGAGAGCCTGATCGGTGCGGGCGCGTTCGACAGCCTCGACACCAACCGCGCCGGGGTGTTCGTGCTCGCCGAAGCGCTGCTCAACACCGCGCAGGCCGCCGCCGCCGCGCGTGCCAGCGCGCAAGTCGCGCTGTTCGGCGACGGCGAAAACGCGCTCGCCGACCGCAGCACCGCGATGCTGGTGCCACCGGGCAAAAGCTGGACCTTGGCCGAGCGCATGGCCGCCGAAAAGGACGCGTTCGGCTTCTATTTCTCGGGCCACCCCGTCGATAGTTGGCGCCACATCACCGAAGCCAATGGCGCCAAGACCTATGCCGTCCACGCCGCCAGCGAAGGCCCGCCCGGCGGTGGCCGTTTGCCGGGCGTGCTCGCCGGGCTGATCGAGGCGGTGCAATGGCGCACGCCGCAATCGGGAAAAGGCAACCGCTATCAACTGGTGACGCTGTCGGACAGCAGCGGTGTCTATACCGCAAGCTGCTTCGATGAAGGCGGGCAGGCCGGCATCGACCTGGCGTTTGCCGCGGGTGATGCCGTACTCATCGGCGGCGATTTGCAGTGGCGACCCGGCGAGGACACGCCGCGCGTGTCGATCCGCAGCGTCCAGCCGCTCGAACAACTGGCCAAGCGCACACGGTCGCGGCTGATCGTCGATGTCGACGGCGCGCGGACGGCACGCGCTGCGGCAATCGAGGATCTAGCGGCGCTGCTGCTGCCGTCGCTGGGCGGCCGCGGCGAAGTCATTCTGCGCATGAAGCTCGCCGACGGGCGCATCGCCGCGGTCAGCCTGGGCCGAGAGTACAGCATCGACGGCGAGCTGCGCGGCAGCGTCGAGCGCGTCGCGGGCGTCGATTCGGTCG
>CALDHQ010000615.1 GCA_937894055.1 uncultured Polymorphobacter sp. | reverse complement strand
GCAATGGATGAACCCGCCGACTGCCGAAGCGATCGAGGCCAAGGACGCCGAGCGCCTGCTCGAATCGATTGCGCCGGCGACCGAGGAAGAAACCGCCGCCGTCGCTGCGTTGATGGCCGAACGCTCCGCCGAAGACATCGCCGCCGCGCTGCTGCGCGCCTATCGCGCACGCCTGCCGGCGCCCGAAGACCTCACCGACGCCGGCCCCGCACAGGGCAGCATCGGTGGCCAGGGTGGTGGCCAAGGCGAGCGCGGCTACGGTGCCCCGAACACGGCACCGCGCGCCGGCTTCGAAGACACCGTCTGGTTCCGCATCAACACCGGCCGCGTCAACAACGCCGACCCGCGCTGGCTGCTGCCGTATCTGTGCCGCCGCGGCCATGTCACCAAGAACGACATCGGCGCCATCCGCATCTTCGACCGCGAAACGCGCTTCGAAATCCCGCGCGCCACCGCCGGCCGCTTCGCGCAGATGCTGCGCAAGACCGACGACGGCGACCCCGATGTCCAGATCGAAACCGTGCCAGCCAACGCCCCCGAGCCCAGCCGCGCCCCGCCGGCACGCCGTGGCCCGCCGCCCGGCGGCGCGCGCCGCTATCCGCCGCGGCGCTGAGGAATTAAGGGCCTCCGGCGGGCAGGCCTGAGGCCTGCACCCGATGATTGGGTGCAGGTGCTAGCCCCTGCCCGCCGGAGGCTCTTGAAACGCCTATGAAAATCCTCGTCGATGCCGATGCCTGCCCGGTGAAGGAAGAAATCTACCGCGTCGCGCGCCGCACGCAGGTGCCCGTCACGGTGGTCGCGAACAACTGGTTCCGCGTGCCGCGCGAGCCGTTGATCGAGCAGGTCGTGGTCAGCGACGGCTTCGACGCGGCGGACGACTGGATCGCCGAACGCGCCGGCGCCGACAGCATCGTCATCACCGCCGACATCCTGCTCGCCGAACGCTGCGTCAAGGCCGGCGCGGTGGTCATCGGCCCGACCGGCAAGCCGTTTACCGCCGCGAGCATCGGCGCCGCGGTCGCCGGCCGCGCCTTTGCCGAGGAGCGCCGGGCATTTTCGATCGAACTCGGCAGCACCGGCGGCCCGCCGCCGTTTTCGGCGCGTGACCGCTCGACATTCCTGTCGGCGCTCGACGCGGCCATCGTCAACGGCGTTGCCGGACACGCGCTCGACTACGATGATGTCAACAACACCATCGGCGGCCATCCGTCGGTGCCGATACTGCCCGCCCTCATCGCGCTTGGCGAACTCATCGCTGACCTTTTTAAGGTTGTCGATCTCACGCATGATGCGATCAACGACCTGCGCGACCGCCTGACCTGGTTTGGTCAACCCTTTAATCCGTTTGCCGTGACGCTCGAAAATCTGGACCCCCAGCTCATCCTCAAACTCAAGGATCGCTTTGGATACGCCAGGCTGAGAGGTAAACAGGTTGCGAGCGGCTTCAGTCAGGTTGAAATCGCGACGAATAGTTTCACGGACAAATCGAAATTGCTGCAAGTTCATAAAAACCTCAAGATGAAGTCACATTATAAGTAATATAGAAAATATATTAAATAACAAATAGAAATATGCTTCTTTCCTGAATGTATTGAAATACCTATGGAGTTGAACAAAATGCGGGATAATCAGTCTCATCCTTTGACGTAAATCATCTTTCGACGCAAATAGGTTTCAAATATGGAATTCAGCACAAATACCTCCGTTTCAATCCATCAAGTCAAAACAGCAGCGCTCGCCGTTGGGGTCTTTACCGATGGCGTACTGAGCCCGGCAGCAGATGTGATTGATCGTGCATGTCATGGCGCAATCCGCGCGGTGATGAAAACTGAATTCCTTGGCAAAGCAAACACCACGCTGGTACTTCGCAATCTAGAGGGCGTAGCTGCCTCGCGTATTGTGTTGGTCGGTCTGGGTAAACAAGCGGACTACACCGCGCGCGTGCATGCTGGTGCTGAAAAAGCTTTTGCGACTGTTTGCGTGCACGCCCGCGTGACAGAAGCAACCTCGACACTTGCGTCTATCGCCTGCCCTGGCTCCACACCAACGGATCGCGCACGCAATGCAGCGGCAGCTGCCAGTGAGGCAACTTATCATTACGATGCAACGTTTGGTAAACCCGATCCAGATGCCCGGCCCAAGCTTAAAAAACTATCACTTCTTGTTGCGCGCTCCGATAGCGCCGCAGTCGAGCTCGGCCTGAAACAAGGCGCAGCACTTGGACAAGGCGTGTCGATGGCGCGCACACTTGGCAATCTG